>JBJSYW010000532.1:0-7331 GCA_046089985.1 Chloroflexota bacterium | reverse complement strand
GTCGGGCTGGGCCTGGGCGGCCTTGTGTTCCAGAACTTCTACTACCTGGTCTACAAACACTCGCGGCGGTAATGAACCTTTCTGATAGATCGCTTCGATATTGCCTTTCAACCGGGCACGGTCAGCGGCGGTCAGGTCTTTGGCGCTGACCACGATCACCGGGATATCGCGGGTAGCGCTGTCACTCTTCAGCGCCTCCAGGAAGCCGAACCCATCCAGGTTGGGCATCATCAGGTCGGTAATAATCAGGTCGGGCCGGCGCTCACGCGCTTTTGCCAGGCCATCCAGCCCATCGGCGGCTTCGAAGACGCGGTAGTTCTTACGCGCTTCCAGGAAGCGGCGCACCAGCATGGCATCATTCGGGTTGTCATCCATGATCAGCACCGTGGTGGTCCTCTCGTCCAGGCGCTCCAGGGCAGCTTCCAACCCTTCGCTGACTGCCGGCGTCTTTGAGCCTTCGATCTTGACATCGATGCTCCACTGGTCGCCCAGGACGTGCTTTTCCACTGGGAAGGTGTGTCCGGTGCAGTTGACTACCACCAACGCATCGGGATGCAGCGCCCCGCCACGCACCAGCTTAGCCAGGCCGGCAAAGGCAACTGCGGTAGCCGGCTCGACGGCCAACCCCTCGCTCTTAGCCAGGCTGCGCATGGTGGTAAACGCTTCCCCGTCGGTGACGCTCTCCATTGTACCACCATGTTTCTGGGTGAGCTTCCACAAGTAGGTATATGTTTTACCCGGGTCGCCGGTGGACAGGATGGCGATGCGCGTTTGCGGGGTGACCGCCTCGGCAGTCGATTGGCCGGCCCGGAAGGCGCGCACCATGGGGGCGCAGCCCTCGGCCTGGATCACCGCCAGCTTGGGGACGCGGTCGATCAACCCCATCGCGTACAGCTCTTCAAAACCGTGATAGACGCCCAGCGGGCCAAGCCCGCCGCTGACCGCCTGGATATACCACTCGGGGGCGCGCCAGCCCAGCTGTTCGACGATCTCATAGGCGATGGTCTTCATCGACTCGCGCGCCGGCAGGCTGGCCGCGCCGCGGTCCAGCCACAGGCCGCGCCGTTTGGCAAACTCGGCGGCGATCGCCTTGGTCTCGTCATACGTGCCGGAGACCTTGACCACCTCCGCGCCGTACAGGGCCACCTCGCGCAGCTTCTCCTGCGGCACCATGCTGGTCATGAAGACCCACAGCTTGATCCCGGCCCGGGCGCAGGCGGCGGCGTAGGCCACGGCGGCGTTGCCGGTGGAAGCGATGACCGTCTCACGCAGCCCGGCCTCCACCATCGCTGCCACCGAGACCGCCGCCTGGCGGTCCTTAAACGAACTGGTGGGGCCAAAACGCTCATCCTTGACATACACCTGCCCGCAGCCCAGGTCGGAGGCGAAGCGCCGCGAACGGTACATCGGCGTGCCGCCCACCGTCTCCAGGTCCAGGCTTTGCGGGTTGAGGATCGGCAGGGTATCGTGGTAGCGCCAGATGTTGAACGCCCGCCCGGGCAGCCCCTGCAGCACGGCGCGCTTGAAGGCGCTGTAATCGTAATGGGCGTCAACCCAGGTCGATTTGCAGGCTGCACACACCACCGGCACGCTGGGCTGGTAGCCCTGCCGGTGACCGCACTCAACACATTGGAGGAACAGTGGATGAGCGATGTTCGCCTCCTATGACACAGGGATATAAATCACGGGCAGTTCCAGCAAGAACACCGAGCCTTTGCCGGAACCGCCGCTTTCGGCCCACAGCCGCCCGCCGTGCATCTCGACCAGCCGGCGGCTGATCGGCAGGCCCAGGCCGGTGCCGCCCGCTTTGCGCGTAGTGGAGCTGTCCACCTGGCTGAAGGCCTCGAAAATATCCTCCAGCTTGTCCTGCGGAACGCCGATGCCGGTATCTCGGATGCGCACCTGGATGCGTGCGTCGGCTTCCGACACACCAAAGCGCTCCAACTCGACGGTGATCCCGCCGTGATCAGTGAACTTGATCGAGTTGCCCATCAGGTTGATCAGGATCTGGCGGATGCGCACGTGATCGGCCATCACAATCCAGTCGCCCACCGGGTCGGCGTTGAGGTCCATGTATAGGTTCTTATCGCGGGCCAGGGCGGCGTTGGTCATGATCACTTCATCGACCATATCGTACAGGTTGACCGGCTCGGGGCTGAGCGTCAGGCGGCCGGCTTCGATCTTGGCCATGTCGAGCACATCGTTGATCAGGTTCAGCAGGTGTTTGCCGTTCTTCTCGATCAGCTCCAGGTCCGAGACCATCAGGTCGGTCAGCGGGCCGTCCAGGCCCTCCACAATCACCTGCGTAAAGCCCAGGATCGAGTTCAACGGGGTGCGCAGTTCGTGCGACATATTGGCCAGGAAGGCCGATTTCATGTTGTCCAGCTCGCGCAGCCGCTCGACGGTGGCCAGCTGTTCGGCGTACAAACGGGCATTTTGCAGGGCCACCGCCGCCTGCGAGGCCAGGGTGGCGTAGGTGCGCAGGTCTTCGTCGGTGAAGCGGTTCAGCGTGTCGGCCTGCACGTCAAAGACGCCCAGCAGCGTGTTGGCGATGGTCATGGGAACGGCCAGCTCAGACAGCGTATCCGGCAGCAGCGGGTTCGGCAGGTAACCGGGCGCGCTGTGCACATCGTTGAGGATGCGCCCCTGACGGTTGTGCGCCACGGAGGCCACCAGCGAGTCGGGTGAGTCGAGCGGGATGGCCCAGCCTTCGGCGGTCATGCGCTGGCCGACATTCCCGGCGCCCACTGCCAGGTTCAGCACCTGGCTCTGCGGGTCGAGCAGGTAGACGTGAGCATGGTACAGACCAAAACGCTGTTTGGCCAGGTCGACCACCTGCTGCAGCAGTTCCTGCGGGTCGAGGATGGTGGCGGTGGCGGTGGAGACTTCGGCCACGGCTTGCAGCTCGACGGCCGATTTCTGGGTTTGTTCCATCAGGCGGGCGCGCTCCAGGGCCTGCGCCACCTGTTCAGAGACGGCTTCCAGGAAGGCTTCTTCATCCGGGGCCAGCACCCGGCCCGGCCCGGGCTGCACGCCCAGCAGGCCGATCGCTTCGCCGCGCACCGAGAGCGCCGCGGCGGCCGTTCGCCCGCCGTTCGTGGGCGGCCCGGCCGGCTCCGGCAGTTCGTCCCCGGCCAACGGCAGCAAGTTGACCCGGTCATACAGGTAGCCCTGGGCGCCGCCCACCCCCTGCGCCTGGTACGAAGCCCAGGCATCGCGGCTCATCATGCGCTGCAGCCCGGTAAGCTCGCGCACGCGCTCAAGCATCTCGGCCTGCAGCCGGCTGGACTGCAGTGCGCTGCCGGCCAGACCGGCCACCTGGCGCAGCAGGTTCTTCTCGCTCTCGTCAAAATTGTTGGCTTCCCGGCTGGCGACGGTCAGCGCTCCGCCCGCTTGGCCGCCCACCAGCAGCGGCACGCTCATCACCGCACGCGCCCCCATCCGTTCCAGCATGGGCTGCTCGAATATGCTTTGCAGCGGCGCTTCCTCGGGCCAGGCGATCAGGCGGTTCTCCTGCATCGCCCGGCCAACGGCGCTGCCGGACAGCGGCAGGCGCGCCCCCATCGGGCGCAGCTGCTGCGTAGCCGGGTCGATCACGTACATATCCAGCGCCTGGTCATCAGCGTTGAGCACGGCGATGGAGGCGATCTCAAAGTGCGGGACGCGGGCCGCAAAGCGCCCGGCGATGGCGTAGATCTCTCGCTCATCAGCCGCCTGGTTCATCTCGGCCGCGACCTCGTTCAGCGAACTCAGGTAGAGCGCCTGGCGGCGGGTCTGCGAGAGCACCGTCTCGCGCTCGGTCACATCGCGGGAAAACGCCAGCACCGCCCATGGCTGGCCCTGCTCGTCGAACAGCGGGGCTTTAACGGTGTGGAAGATGTGCACCTGCCCGTCGATGGTCGCCGGGTCGTTGGGGTACACCTGGGTCTGGCGGGTGCTGAACACCAGGTCGTCGTCGGTCCAGAAACCGCGAATGCCCTGCTGCGGATCGCCGAGCACCAGCTGCTCTGGGAAGCCCAGGTCGAGATCGGTCTTGCCGATGAACGCTTCGACCGGGATGTGCAGGGCATTGGCATAGCCCTGGTTGGCCAGGCGGTAGCGGTGGTCGCAGTCTTTGATGAAGATCCAGTCGGGTGTGGCGTCGATGATGCGGCGCATCAGTTCCTGCGACTGGCGCACGTCGGTCAGGGCGGTCTGCACCCGGCGGTACTGCTCGGCGTTCGCCAGGGCGCTGGAAGCCTGGTTGGCAATCGCCTGCAGCAGGTCGCGCTCGCGCTCGGTGTACAACCCGGGTGTGGCAGTGGACTGCACCACGATCACGCCCATCACCCGGATGCCGTACAGCATCGGCACCCCCAGCCAGGATTGCGCCGGGCGGTTGTTGCCGATCGGCAGGGCGTCGATGCCCAGCGCCTGCACCCCGTCCATCACGTCGCGGCTGAGCAGCAGCGGAGCGCCGCTGCGGATAATATGGTCGGTCAGGCCGTTAGCCAGCGCGCGCCTGGGCAGCGACAGCATACCGTCGGAGTCGTACGCCACCGGGTAGTCGATCGTGCCGCTTGCATCATCATACAACGCCACCAGGAAGCTCTCCACCGGCATCAGGCGCTGGGTGAAGAAGTACACCGCATCCATCATCAGCCCTGGCTCCAGGCTGGTGGACAGCTCACGGCTGAGCTCGTTCAGGGCGGTCATGGTCTGGGCTTCCTGTTCGGCCTCTTCCAGCAGCTTCTGGCGGGCGGTGACATCCCGGGCAAAGCCCAGCATGGCAAAGATGCGCCCCTGGGTATCGCGCAGGGGAGCCTTGTAGACGTCGAAGTAGCGCAGCTCGCCGTTGAGGATATTCTTCTCGGCGGTGACAGTCAGCGCTTCGCCGGTGTCGAGCACGCGCTGGTCATCCCAGTACCAACCCTGGATGCCCTGTTCGGGATCGCCCATCACCACTTCCCGGGCAAAGCCGCAGTCCAGGTCGCCCTTGCCGGGGAACCACTCGACCGGGAAGCCGATCATATCGGCGTAGCTGCGGTTGACCAGCAGGTAGCGGTGCTGCAGGTCTTTGATGAACACCCAGTCCGGGGTGGCGTCGATCAGCGTGCGCACCATGCGCTCAGACGAGCGGATTTCTTCATAGCGGCGGGCGTTTTGCAGGTTGACCGCCGCCTGGGAGGCCAGGGTAGTCAGAACGAAGACATCCTCCTGGGTGAAAGCGTCCAGGCGATCCGACTGCACATCCAGCACACCCAGCGCCTGCTCACCGACCAGCAGCGGCACGGCCATCTCGGAGCGCGTCTCGGGCAGCAGTTCGTTGGGCAGGAAATCGGGCGCGGCGCGTACGTCATTGACGATCACGCCCGCCCGCTGGCGGACGGCGCGCGCCACCAGCGACTGCTCGCCGGCGGCATCCAACTCCCACCCGGCGGCGACCATCCGGCGACCGACCTCGCCGGCTCCGGCAGCCAGGACCAACCGGCGGCTGCGCTCATCCAGCAGGTAGATATGGGCGTGGTACAGGTTGAAGCGCTCCCGGGTCAGATCCACCACCGCCTGCAGCACCGGCTGGACCTCCAGCGCGGCGGCCATCGCCGTGCTGATCTCGGCCACCGCCGCCAGCTGGGCGGCGCGCTCCTGGGCATGCTGCAGCGCTTCCTGGGTCTGTTGGGCCTGAACAGCCAGCACCATCGCCTTCGCCACCTGCTGGGCAATGCCGTTTAGCACGTCCAGCTCAGCCTGCTGGTAAGCATCGGCGGTCTTGACCGACTGCAGCGAGATCACCCCCAACACCTGGCGGTCATAGACCACCGGCACACCCACCCAGCACAGCGGCACGTCGTCGTCAGCCAGGCGCACAAAGTCGATCCCCAGCCCGGCCATGCGATCGAGCACATTGTCGTTCAGCACCAGGGTCTGCCCGGTGCGGATGACGTAATCGGTCAGGCCGCCGTCGCCATACACGCGCGTGGGCGTTTCGTACACCTGGCCGTTGATGTAGGCCAGCGGGAACGAGACCATGTTGGCCCGGGCATCGTACATCGCCACGTAAAAGTCGGTGGCGTCCATCAACCGGCTGACGTAGCGGTAGATCTGCTGCAGCAGGGTGTCAAGGTCGAGCACCGAGGCGGTGGCCTGGCCCAGCTCGTTAAGCACGGTCAGCTCTTCAGCGCGCCGGCGGGCCGAGCGCAGCGCTGCGGCCGACTGGTCGAGCAGGCGCTGGGTCTCCAGGTAGCCGGCCACGCGCGAGACAATGCTGCCCAGCAGTGCGCTCTCTGCGTCGACGAAATCGGTTTGCTCGGTGTAGGCCACATGCAGCCAGCCGAGCAGCTCCTGCGCGCCGGCCGCGCCGCTGATGCGCAGCCCGCCCACCGCCTTGGAAGGCAGCTCCAGGGCGCGCCGGTCGCCGTAGACCTGACCGGCGTACTCCACTGCCGCCAGGCAGATCTGCGGGTGCTGGAACGCAGCCGGGATGCGCTGGCAGACCCAGGCCAGGAAGTCGGCGGTGCTGGGGCGCTCGTCGATCTTATGGCCAATGTCGTTCAGGCAGTTCAGCTCGCGAGCGCGCTTTTCGAGCAGGGCGGAGGTCTGATGCTGGTGGCTGGTGTCTAGCACAAAGGTCATGAAGTGCTGCGGCCGGCCCTGCGGGTCGCCGATCAGGGTGATGTTCAGTTCTACCCAAATGGAATGCCCGTCATGGTGCAGGTAGCGCTTCTCAATCCGCGCCGAGCGCTGCACGCCGCCCAACATGGCGCGCATCGCATCGCCGCCGATGAGCAGGTCGTCCGGGTGGGTCAGGCTCTGGAAGCCGCGCCCGCTGAGTTCATCCCAGGTATAGCCCAACAGGCTGCAGAAGGCCTCGTTGGCCAAACGGAAGCGACCGTCCAGCCCGGTGATCACGGCGGGCATGGCGATGTGGTGGAAGGCGCTGCGGAAAGAAGCCGCGGTCTGCTCGTCCAGTTCTACCGCAGCAGCTGGGGCAGCCGCTTCAACTGCGGCGGGTGCAGCCGCCGGCGCGGGGGCGGTGGGAGCCGCAGCGTCGGCCGCAGCTGCGGCGGTGGCTGTGAACAGCTCTTCCAGGCGGTTCTTCAGATCGTCACTTTTCGGCATACAGGCAGCCTCCGGGCGCTTACAGCGGCACTTGCTGGCAAACCAGCAGCTCTTTGGCCAGCAAGCGGTACTCGTCGGCACTGCGAGACTTGCTGGCGTATTGAACAATTGGGCGGTTGAACAGGGCGCTCTCGCGCAGGCGGTTATCGAGCGGGATAACGCTGTTCATCAGGCGCGGCGAGAACTTCTCGCGGAACTGCTGCAGGAACATCCGGCTGAGCCTGGTGCGGCTG
>JBJSYW010000531.1:0-3104 GCA_046089985.1 Chloroflexota bacterium | reverse complement strand
CGGGCTGCTGCTGGCAGCCGGGCTGCTGCAGCTCAAGCCGGCCCCCGGCCTGCTGGGGCTGATCCTGTTGGCGCTGGGCTGGATGGCGTACGCCCGCCGGCAGAGCCTGGCAGAGGCTGAGCGCTGGTGGTTGGACTTCCTGCCCCCGCTGGACCCGGCGGCCTTTGGGCTGGCGGCGCTGGCGCTGGGCGGGCTGGCCTTCCTGAACACCTGGGATTTTCCCACCTACGTGGCGCTGGCCGCGGCGGGATTTGCGCTATCCCGCCTGGTGCGTGACGGCGTCCGGCCGCTGCAGGCGCTGAAGGAGTTCCTGGTGCTGGGCGCCGGGCTAGGCACAGCCGGTGTGCTGCTGTATTTGCCCTTCTACCTGGGCTTCTCGTCGCAAGCCGGCGGGCCGCTGCCCAACCTGGTCTACCCGACCCGCGGGGCGCACCTGTGGGTGATGTTCGCCCCGCTGCTGGCGCCGATTTTCTGCTTCCTGCTGTATCGGGTGGTCAAAGACCGGGCGCCGCAGCTGCTGAAGAACAGCCTGCTGCTGGGGCTGATCCTGCTGCTCGGGCTGCTGGTATTGGCGATGGCGTTGGGCGTGTTGATCTCCCTGCTGCCCGAGCTGGGCGAGCTGTTCCTCGGCTCGTTCGCCGCCGGCAGCGCCGCCGAGATGCTGCGCGGCGCACTGCAGCGGCGCATTAACCAACCGGGCGGCTGGCTGACCCTGCTGGGGCTGCTGGTGTTGGGGCTGGCGGCGCTGTGGCAGCGGATCATTTCGGCCGCTGCCGGGCCATCTGCGCCGCAAACGACGGCGCCGCAACCGGCGCCGGACGCGGCGGCCCCGAACCCCGCGCCCGATCTGGCAGCCGGCCGTGCGGAGCCGGAGCCGGAGCCGGCTCAGTATACCGACCCCGCTGCGCCGCCCGATCCCGACGCCTGGCCCGGCGACGCCTTCGCCGTGCTGCTGGGGCTGGTGGGCACCTTGCTGGTGTTAGCCCCGGAGTTCTTCTACCTGCGCGATCTGTTCGGCTGGCGCATGAACACCATTTTCAAGTTCTACTACCAGGCCTGGCTGATTTGGAGCATACTGGCGGCCTACGCTTCGGTGCGCCTGCTGCGCAAGCTGCCTGGGACCTGGGCAGCCGGGTTCGGCTTGCTGTTGGCCGCGGTGCTGGTCGCCGGGCTGGTCTACCCGCCGCTCAGCCTGCTGAACAAGACCAACAACTTCAACCCGTCCAGCTGGACGTTGGACGGCTCGGCCTATTACGCCCGCAATAACCCGGCTGAGATGGCCGCCATCCAATGGCTGCAGACTGCCCCACCCGGGGTGGTGGCCGAAGCGGTGGCGTCTGGCGGCGGCAGCTACACCGAGTACGCCCGCGCCGCCACCTTCTCCGGCCAGCCGGGGGTGCTGGGCTGGCGCGGCCACCAGGACCAGTGGCGCGGCCAGACAGCCGTCGAGGCGATCGGCACACGCCAGGCCGACCTGGCTACGCTGTTCTGCAGCCGCGATTGGGAAGCGGCGCGCAGCGTGTTGGAGCGCTACCAGGTGCGCTATGTGTTCCTGGGCAGCCTGGAGCGCATCGCCTATGCCGCCGGCAGCCCCGGCTGCCCGTCCGGGTTGATGGAAGCCAAGCTGGCCGAGCACCTGCTGCCGGTCTTTCAGTTGGGTGGGGTGACAATCTACCAGGTTCAGGATGCTGTTGATGAATAAACGTACGCTGTTGACCAACGAAAGCCTGCTCTATCTGCTGGCGCTGCTGCTGGCGCTGTTTCTGCGCCTGTTGAACCTGGGCGCGGCCCCGCTGACCGAGAACGAAGCCGCGCTGGCGCTGCAGGCCCACCGGCTGGCCCGCCCGGTCTCGGGCACAGCCGGCGTGATGGCCAATGGCGTTGAAAACGCCCCGGCGGCCGCGGCTGTTCAGCCGGTCTCCGTATTGAACCCGGCCTATGTGACGCTGACCGCCGCCACCTTTGCACTGTTCGGCGCGAATGAGTTCACCGCCCGCCTGTGGCCGTCGCTGGCCGGGGCGGCGCTGGCGCTGGCGCCGTTCCTGCTGCGCCGGCGCACCGGGCGCAAAGCCGGCCTGATCGCCGCTTTTGGGCTGGCGGCCGACCCCGGGCTGGTGACGATCTCGCGCCAGGCCGGCGGGCCGATGCTGGCCGTGGCGCTGGTGCTGCTGGCGCTGGCGCTGTGGCTGGCTGGCCGGCCGCGCCCCGCCGGCGGGCTGGCCGGGCTGGCGCTGCTGGCCGGGCCGACCGCCTGGCACGGGCTGCTGGCGCTCGGCCTGGCCTGGGGGCTGCTGCGGCTGTTAGCAAAGCGCAGCCCATCCGGGACGGCTGGCCCGGCGAGCGTGCACGCCTTACCCGCGCCAGCCATGCCCGCGGACGCGCCGGCGCGCGGCCTGACCGGCGTCTGGCAGCGCCAGCCGCCCGGTGTGCGCCAGGCGCTGAGCGCCGGCGGGCTGGTGTTCCTGCTGGCCGGTTCGGCACTGCTGCAGCACCCGCAGGGGCTGGCCGAAGGGCTGTACGGCCTACCCGCCTACCTGCTATCGTGGGCGCAGCCCGGTGAAACCAACCCGGCCGCGCTGCAGTTGCCGCTGCAGCTGCTGATCTTCCAGCCGTTTGCGCTGATCTTCAGCCTGGTTGGGCTGGGGCGCTGGCTGGTGCGGCGCAAGCAGGGCCAGCGCCGGTCGCCGGGCGAGCAGGCTGCCCCATGGTTGTGGAGCAGCCTGGCGTTCAGCCTGCTGTTGAGCATGCTGTACCCGGCTCGCACCCCGGCCGACCTGGCCTGGACGCTGGTTTTTGCCTGGGGCGCGGCCGCCCTGGCGCTGGCCCCGCTGCTGCGCTTCACCCGCCCGCATCCGATCAGCGGGCTGCAGGCTGGGCTGGTGGTGGTGCTGGCTGCGCTGCTGTGGATCTGGCTGGCCGGCTCGGAACTGCTGGCGCCGCTGGACAGCGCCAACTGGTGGCTGGTGCGCCCGGCAATCGTGGTGGGCATCCTGGCGCTGGCGCTGCTCACCAGCGCGCTGATCGCCCTGGGCTGGTCGTGGGAGATCAGCCGGGATGGGCTGGTCTGGGGCCTGATCGCCGCCTGCGGTGTGTACGCCGTCTCG
>JBJSYW010000530.1:0-3012 GCA_046089985.1 Chloroflexota bacterium | reverse complement strand
GTAGTGACGCTAACGATATTCGAGTATGCCGATGGGCCGGCGGTGTTGAACGCCACCACCCGGTAGCGGTAGGTGGTGTTTGCGGTCAGCTTGGTGTTGGTGTAGCCGGCGGTGTTGGCCGGCAGCGTGGCGATCACCACGAAGTTGGTGCAGGTGGCGCCTTTGCAGCGCTCGACCCGGTAGCCGGTCTCGTTGCCGGCTGCGTCGATCCAGCTGAGGTTGACCTGGCTTTTTGAGACGGCCGCGGCGGCCAGGTTGGTGGGGGCGGCGGGCAGCGCCGGGGCGTCCAGCGTGGTGGCGCCGGCTGGGTCGGAGTAGGGCGACGAGCCGGCGGCGTTATAGGCCAGCAGGCGGTAGCTGTAGCTGGCAGCGGGGGCCAGGGCGCTGTCGGTGTAGGCGGTGGTGTTGGCGGGTAGGTCGGCGATTTGCGCATAGCCAGTGCAGCCGGGGCCGCTGCAGCGCTCCAGCCGGTAGCCGCTCTCGCTGCCGCCCGATCCGGTCCAGCTCAGGCCGATCTGCGTGCTGGAGAGCGGCGCGGCGCTCAACCCGCTGGGTGCGGGTGGAGGCGTGCTGCTGCAGTAAGCGGACTGCTTGCCGATCACGGCGTACGGGCAGGCGGCCTGCTCCAGGATATAGCGCACGGCGGCATCGTTGCGGGCGGTCTCGCGGGCGATATCGGCGGCGGGCGGATAGAAGCCGGGGCTGGAGCTGACCGGGTACATCTCGAAGGTGTAGGCGAAGATGCGGTGCACGCCGTAGGCCCAGTCATCGTACGAGCCATCGGTGATGTACAGGTCGCTGCTCTGCTGAGCGGTGTAACCATTGCCGGCTGCCATCGCCTGGCCCATCGCAGCGAATACAGCCTGGTCGTCCTGGGTCATATCGGCGGGTACGTCGGTGTAGGTGTAGCCGTAGGGCCACAGCACCAGCTCGGCGTAGGAATGAAAGGTGATCGAAGCCCGGATCTGCTGCCGTCCGTTGACCACGCGGCTGTTGATGAAGTCGCGCACGCGCGCCAACTCGGGCGTGGAGAAGGCCGCCGAACCGCGGTAGGTCTCGCTGGACGGGAAGCCGCTTGACCCCCCGCAGCAGCCCCATTTGTAGCCGTAGTTGCGGTTCAGGTCGGTGCCCACATACAGCGAGCCGCTGTTGGGTTGGCGGTTCTTACGCCACGAGCGGTAGGCTCCGCTGGCGATATCATACTCGCCGCCATCCGGGTTGACGTTGAAGACGATGTAGACCTCGCGGTTGTCCACCAGCCCGGTGACCTGCGGGTCGACCCCATATTGGGTGGTCAGCAGGTTCAGGATGTACAGGGTCATCTCGACCGTCAGGTGTTCGCGGGCGTGGTGCAGGCCGAGGAACAGCACTTCAGGCTCGTCCTCGTCCAGGGCCGGGTTGTCGCTGATCTTGGCATACCACAGTTCGCGGCCCTCGTACGACTGCCCGATGCTGCCATAGGTCACGATGGCGGGGTAGGCGGTGGCGGCCTGCTGGATAGCGGCGGTCATCTCGGCGTAGTTGTGATAGGCGGCGTCGGCGGCAGGGAAGTCCTCGGCGCGCAGCAGCAGCGCGATCGGGTAGCCCAGGGCCTGGATGGCGGCGGCTTCGGCGGGAGTGGCGCGGACAACCACATACCCGGCGCCGACCTCGTCGATGGCGGCGCCAGTCTGGGCGATGGCGCTGCGGTCTGCGCGGGTCAAGACATTCCTGACGTAATAGGTTTGAGCATCGTTGTATTCTTCAGGGGTCGTGGGTTGTGCGGCGGCGCCGGCGGTCATACCGGCGATCAGCAAAACGACGATCAGCAGCACGGCTGCTGTGCGCGTGGTTGCCGCTTTCATAGCATCCTCCCTTGGGTTTCCTGAAAGAGAACTGGACACTGGCAGCTGGGCGTCAGCTGCCTGTGAGTATTGTACATCGAGATTGGGCGCGATTCAACTGCCGGTTTTGGGAAGCGTTTTACCCACCCGGGTGGGCGGCCTGGTGCTCCTGGCGCAGCTTTTCGAGCAGGCGGTAGAGTTCGTCGAGCGGGTCGCCAGACCAACCGGCGAGGCGGTTGGCATACAGGTGCGAGTAGCGCCGTTCCCAGGCGGCGAACTGCTGTTCGTAGCAGTGCAGGGTGGGCGTGGGTTCGATCACCTGGGGCGGGCCGACCTGACCGCGCAGCAGCTGCACGGCAAGCGGGGTGTTCCAGAGCAGCAGGGTGCGCACTTCATAACGCTTGTGGATCGCGGCATATTCGATTTTCAGGATCAACTGCTCGAGCAGGTTGATGGTATCGGGGGCCGGGTCGAGCAGCGCCTTCTCGCGCACACGGCGGATGTAACCGCGGCGGGCAATCTTAGTAAGCAGTTCGCCGGCGGTGACGACGAAGCGCATGCCATCCTGGCGTGGCGGTGGGGCGGCGCGCAGGCGCAGCCAGTCGATGGCGACCAGCAGCCCGCCAAGCAGGAAGACGGCGAAGAACGGGTAGATAAAGACGGTGCGCACCAGGCGGCGGAAGACCAGCCAATCGACCAGCGAGAGGAAAAGCGGCACGGCCGAGAGCACCAGGGCGGTGAGCAGCAGCATGCCCGAGAAGCGCGGCAGCAGGCCAAGCAGACGCTTCCAGACTGAGCGGCGCAGCAGCGCCAGCAGGCTGCCGGCCAGCAGGATCAGGGCCTGGGACGGCCACCACAGCGGGTGGGTGAAGCGGTCGGTCTGGACTACCACGATCAGCGAGCAGTACATCCAGCTGAAGGCGGCGGCTGCCAGGATCAGGTAGGCCCACAAGAAAGCGACGCTGAACGCAGCGCCGGCCGGCGGGAGTGGGGCGGTGGGGGCCAGCAGGCTGACCCCGGCGGCGGCTGAATCGAGCAGCAGGATGTAGAACAGCACCGCCAGCAGCCGCAGCAGCAGGTGCGAGATCGTGAACAGGAACAGGTCGGCCGGGCCATACTCGGTGCTGCCCAGGAAGTCGATCAGGATCTGCACCGGTTTGACCCGCCAGGCGATGACGTGCCAGGCGGC
>JBJSYW010000529.1:0-3350 GCA_046089985.1 Chloroflexota bacterium | reverse complement strand
CGAATGGCGCCAGGTGCTCGAAAAAGCCTGGGCGGCGGGCATCCCGCACGTGATCTTCACCGGCGGCGAGGCCACCCTGCGCGTCGACCTGCCCGAGTTGATCGCCCAGGCCGAGCAGTTGGGCATGGTCTCTGGCCTGCTCAGCGATGGACTGCGCCTGGTGGACCCGGTCTACCTGGAGCGCCTGCTGCAAGCCGGGCTGGATCACCTGATGATCGTGCTGCAGCCCGGTGATGCGCAGTCATGGCAGGCGCTGAGCAGCGCCCTGGCTGCCGACCTGTCGGTGGCAGCGCACCTGACCATCACCCCCAACAGCGCTGCGCAGAGCGGCGCGCTGCTGGAACGCCTGGCCGGGATGGGGGTGAGCAAAGTTTCGCTCTCGGCCATCGAGGCCGGGCTGGCCCCGGCGCTGCAGAACGCCGCCCGCCAGGCCGCCGCCCAGCACCTCGAGCTGGTGTGGAGCCTGCCGGCGCCCTACTCGCGCCTGCACCCGGTGGCGCTGGAGGCCGGCGACGCGCTGATGGAAGGCGCCGGGCGCGCCTGGCTGTATGTCGAACCGGACGGCGATGTGCGCCCGGCCCAAGGCGACCCGCGCGTCAAGGGCAACCTGCTGCGCGATGACTGGCAGACCGTCTGGCGCGGCTGAGCCTGTGGTAAGATGAAGCTATTGACCGGTTCACTGTTCAAGAGAGGAGCCCAATGAAGCATAATTCCGCCAATCGAACCTTGCCCGCGCCGCAGCTGCGGGTCAAAACCAACCTGTTGGCCGGCAAAGACGCCTGCAAGCAGGAAACCGAGTACTGGCGCGACCAGTACAACCGCCTGGTGCGTGAAGGTAAGCGCCTGGGCTGCGGGCTATAGCGCGTGGAGAGGAGACCAACGATGAACATTCGCACCAACCTTCACGCCGGTATCTGCAAAGAGGCCAAGCTGTGGAAGCTGCAGGCCGACGCCATGGACCAGGCCGTTAAAGAGTGCAAGGCCGCCAGGCCGCCCTACTGGTCCGGCCCGGTGGTCGTCGACCCGCTGCCAATCGGCGCGGGCGGGAATATCGGCTCGTACAACGGCTTCGATTACAGCGGTTATTGCGGCTAGCAGCCGGAGGAGCGCAGCATGAAAACCCGCACCAACCTGCATGCCGGGGCCGCCTGCTACACCGTGCAGCCCGGCGACTCGCTGAGCAGCATCGCCTCGCGCTACGGCGCCAGCTGGGACGTGATCTACCAGGCCAACCGCACCGCCATCGGCCTGAACCCCAACGTGATCCGCGCCGGTCAGAAGCTGTATATCCCCTAGCCGCCGGATCGCTGCGCCGCAGCGGTGCTACCGGCCGCAGCGCAGAAAATCAAACTGCGCCGGGCAAGCTGCGATGGCAGCCTGCCCGGCGCAGTGTTTTGAGTCCAGCCGTTACAGCGCTCCGGCCTGTTTCAGCGCCTGTTCGCCGTGCGCCAGAAGCGCCTGCTCCACCGCCTGCCGCCGGTCGGGTTTGACCCGCGCCGCCGCGCGCAGCTTCACCGGGGCGTCGCCGGCAGCGGCCTGACCGTGCACCTCCGGCTCAGACAGGAAGGCCCGCTGCAGTTCGGGCAGGGCGCGCACCTGGCGGGCGGCCTGCTCCAGCGCCTGCAGCCCCTCCGGCAGGTTGGCCTGCGGCGGCAGTTCAAACGACGCTTCCGCCAGCCCCCAATCACGCGACTGGTTGGTAACGGCGCGCACATCCCCGTTCGGGATCACGTGCAGCTTGCCGTCTGCCGCACGCAGCCAGGTGACGCGCATCGTCAGCCGCTCCACCTCGCCGCTGAAGCTCCCAATCGTGACCGTCTCGCCCACCATGTACAGGTTCTCCGCCAGCACAATCAGCCCGCTGACGTAATCCTTGACGATGGTCTGCGTTCCCAGCGAAAGCGCCAGCCCAACGATGCCCAGGCTGGTGATCAGCGGCACCACGTTGATACCCAGCGCCGAAAGCACGCTGATCGCCGCCACGCTGATGATCAGCACGTTCACACTGTACGCCCCCACCGAGACGATGGTGCTCACCCGCCCCTGGCGGTGAGCGTCGCCGGGCGCGGCGTCGTCGCCGCGTAGGAAGCGCTTCAGCACGCGTACCTTGGCCAGGCGCACCAGGCGCAGCCCCAGCCAGGTCATCACCAGGATGACCACGATCGACAGCAGCCCCGACAGGCGCACGGATGCCGCCGCCCACATTTCCTGGTAGCTCATCGGTTTACGAGCGCCGGCGCGGGCGGAACATCCCGGTGATTGCCAGCAGCAGGCTGGAGGCGATCACCGCCACGATGAAGCTGACCATGTCAAAGTTCATATCGAACGGCTCGCCGGTGATCAGCTGCATCAGCCAGCCGCCCAACACCGCCCCGATGATGCCGATGAAGATGTTCGCCAGGCAGCCCATGCGGCTGTTGCGCCCGGTGATGATGCTGGCTACCCAACCGGCCAGCGCGCCGAAGATAATCCAGGCTAGAAAACCCATGTTCAGGCTCCTTTCGTGTGATCCAGGCGGGCGACGTTTTTCGCTGCCGCGGGCTGCGGCCGGCGCATGCCCAGCAGCATGCCGGTCAGGAAGGTGATCAAGATCAATACCAGAAGCTCCACAGTATCCTCCTGTTCGGGATGTCAGGTTCGTGCTGCAAAGATTATACCAGCGGTTAAAATAGGCGCATGGTCACAGTTGACTGGCACGCTCGATTTACGCAGCAGGCGGGTTGGAGCGCCGGCCTGCGCAGCTATCTGTTCGGCCGGGCCGGGCTGCCGCCGCACGCCCGCCTGCTGGAAGTGGGCTGCGGCACCGGCGCGGTGCTGGCCGACCTGCGCCTGCCGCACGATCCGGCTGCGCCCGGCGCCTCCGGCCGCCCGGCTCCACCGCCGGCCCAGGCCCCGTCCGGCGGCGGGCTGCACTGCGGGCTGGACCTGCAGTTTGGCTTTCTGCAGCAGGCACGCCGGCACGCCCCAGCCGCCCGCCTGCTGCAGGGCGATGCCTTCCGCCTGCCCTTCCGCGACGGCGCCTTTGACCTGGTGATCTGCCACTTCCTGCTGTTGTGGCTGCCCGACCCGCCGGCCGCGCTGGCTGAGATGCGCCGCGCCGCCCGCCCGGGCGGGTGGGTGATGGCGCTGGCCGAGCCAGACTACGCCGCGCGCATCGACCACCCGCCCGAGCTGGCCCGCCTGGGCGAGCTGCAACGCCAGGCGCTGATCGAACAGGGCGCCCGGCCGGATATAGGGCGCCGGCTGCGCGCCCTGTTCGCCGGCGCCGGCCTGGAACAGGTTGAGGGCGGCGTGCTGGGCGGGCAGTGTCCCGCCGGCAGCCCGTCTGAGCAGGAGCAGGCCCTGGAATG
>JBJSYW010000528.1:0-4200 GCA_046089985.1 Chloroflexota bacterium | reverse complement strand
GTTCAACAGCGAGGCCAGGGCAGCCTGCAGCGCCTTGACCCGCCCGCTGCGGCGGGCAAATTCGAGCGTGTTGAGGGTCAGGATGACGCGCATCTCGCGGCGCACCTGGTCCAGGCGGGCCAGGATGGCCTCCAGCGACTGCCCGGCGCGTTCCATCAGGCGGGCTTCGCGGCACATAAAGCCCATCCCGGCCGAACCGCAGGCCGAGTCATAAGCGTGGACAGCCAGCTCGCCGGCCAGCTCGCGCGCCGCCATCTCGGCCGAAGCCAGGGTGCCCGACAGCTTGCCGGTGATATGGATCGAGAGGATGCTGTCGCCGGGGCGGGCGATGCGGCGGTAAAAATCGATAAACTGCTGCGGGGAGGGTTGGGAGGTCTTGGGGATTACGCCGCTCTCGCGCGCCAGGCGGTAGAAATCGGCGTTGCTCAGGTCCACGCCCTGGTAGAAGGTCTGCTCTTTGAAATGGATGTTGATCGGCACCAGCTGGATCTGGTACTGCTCCTGCCAGCTGTCAGGCAGGTCTCCTGCGCTGTCCATCACGATGTGCAGCATACGTGCGTTCTCCTCGCTCACCGGCGTTCAACCGGTTTCATCCTGCAGCCCGGCGTCCGCCGCATCCGCCGGCAACCCGCCCAGGTCATCCCGGATCGACAGCAGCGTCCGGTGATACAGGCTCTTGATGGCGCCTTCGGTGCGGCCCATGATCACCCCGATCTCGGCGTTTGAAAGGTGATCGACAAACTTCAGGATCAGCAGCTGCTGGCGCTCGGCGGGCAGGGTGCGGATGACGCGCAGCAGGCGGTCGTGCTCTTCGGCCTGCATCACCTCATGCTCGGGAAAGCTGCCGGTATGCCCGGCCATCAGGCCATCGTCAAGCGGGATCTCCTTGCGCCGGCTGTTATCGCGGTGCCAGTTCGCCACCAGGTTGTGGGCGATGCGATACAGCCAGGCCGAAAAAGGCAGGCCGCGCTGGCTGTAGTTGCGGATATGGTGCAGGGCGCGGAAGAAGACCTTGCCGGTCAGATCCTCGGCATCGTACACGTTCCCGGTGCGATAGTAGATGTAGGTGAAGATCCGGTTAACGTAGCGCTCGTAAAGCAGGCCGAAGGCTTCACTATCGCCTTGCACAGCACGCTCGAGAGCCTGGTCATCACTGATCTCATCTGGTTTGTCATGCATAGAAACACCGACAGTGCAAAAAAGTTACCACGTTCGAGCCGTTGAACACACGAGGCCTGAGTATATCATATGATATAATAGATGCCTGCACGGGGATGATAGGTCTCGACGGGGGAGGCTGGCCCCGGATTGCGAGCTGAGAGGCGCCGAACTCAATAAATCAGCGCAAAACTTAAGTGCCAACCGCACTACCTACGCTGCTCTGCCCCTCGCCGCCTAGGCGATGAGCTGACCAGCCCGGTCCCAAGAGGACCGGCGTCCGCCCACCCCGAACTCCTGCCGGAGGTGGCGCCGGGCGTGACAAAGCCGGAGTGCCGCCCGTAGACACCGCTAAGCGGGCGAAAGAGGGGCTTTCGGGTCCCAGCGGTTAGTCTGAAGAGGCCCTTGCCGGTGTCGAGGCCCTCCAGGCGAATACCTCAACCGGCTACGCTCGTAGATATCCGCGGGACGAATCTTTCGGACTCGGGTTCGATTCCCGACATCTCCACAGACGAAGCGGGCTGCCTGCCACCACTGTCAGGCAGCCCGCTTGCTTAAGCAAAACTCAATACCAAAGGTAGCAATCAAAGATGACCGGTACAATTTTCAACGTGATCACCATCCTGGTGGGCAGCGCGCTGGGGCTGGCCTTCGGCGGACGGCTGTCCGAGCACTTGAAAAGCACCGTCTTCGCCGGGCTGGGCCTGTTCACCGCCGGACTGGGGGTGCAGATGTTCCTGAAGACCGAGAACGCGCTGATCGTACTGGGGGCGCTGATCATCGGGGCCATGCTGGGCGAGTGGTGGGGCGTGGAAGACCGCCTGCACCGCCTGGGAGCCTGGCTGGAGAAGCGCTTTATGCGCGGCTCGGACGATGACGCCAATAACTTCATCCGCGGCTTCCTGACCGCCTCGATCCTGTTTTGCGTCGGCCCGATGGCGGTGCTGGGCGCGCTGAGCGACGGGCTGACCGGCGACTCGCAGACCCTGTTGGTCAAGTCGATCATGGACGGCTTCGCCTCGATCGCCTTCGCATCCACACTGGGCGTGGGGGTGGCCTTCTCGGCGCTGCCGATCCTGGTGCTGCAGGGCGGGATCAGCCTGCTGGCGGCGCAGTTAAACGCCCTGGTGACCGCCGGCATGCTGGCCGAACTGACCGCCACGGGCGGAGTGCTGCTGATGGGTATCTCGATCAGCAGCCTGCTGGAGATCAAGAAGATCCGCGTGGGCAACTTCCTGCCCGCGCTGTTCGTAGCGCCGCTGCTGGTGTTCCTGATCGGGTTGTTTGTGAAATAGCCCGGCGCGCGTTAGAAGCGCAGCGACAGGCAGCTCAGCCCGCCGTCCAGTTTGCGATACTCCGACACTTCCACCTCGATCACCGGCAGGCCGGCGGCTTCGATCTTTGCTCGGGTAGCCGGGTAGCCGGCAGGGATCAACACCGTGCCGTTAACGTAGATGCAGTTGGCCGAATAGGCATCCTGCAGATCGATCGGGATTCGATTGAACCCGGCGAAAACGGGGTGCTGCAGGAACTCGCCCGCCGCCAGCAGGCGGTTGCCTTCCAGGTAGGACAGCCCAGTCTTGAGGTGCAGCATCTCCGACATCTCGACCATCGAGCCGCTGTAGCCATACTGGTTGAGCAGCGCAATGAACTGGGCCGCCCCCTCGGCATTGGTACGCTCAGACAGGCCCACATAGAAGTGATCGCCGACGCGCATCACATCGCCGCCTTCAAGCGTGCCCGGTGCATGAATGCCGGCGATCTGGTCCGGGGGGTAGAAGGCGCACAGCGCCTCAGCCACGCTCTGCTGCTCGCCCTTGCGAGTGGGCGCGCCGGGGTTGGTGATAATCGCCACGCGCTCTGCCAGCACGGCGGTGTCTTCCACAAAACAGGCGTCCGGGTAATCTGGGGCCGGCTCCATCACGTGCACCTGCACGCCGCAGGCTTCCAGCGCGGCGATGTAGGCGGCATGCTGCCGCAGCGCTTCCTGGTAGATCGGTTGGCCCAGGTTGGCGGTGGTGATCCCCTGGGCGATATTCGGCCCCGGAGTGCGGACCAGTGCGTGTTTGAACATCGGTTGTCCTCCTGTCATCGGTCATCAATGCGGCGCTGCGCGCCGCGCCTGCTGAACCGCCGGGAGCAGCCGGCGGGCTCAGTTCGGGCTTCATCGGCAGTTATTGTACCGCCACATCGGCTGGACGGGGGCTGTTTGCCGCAGCCGGGTACGGGATCAGCCTAAGGCGTTAGGCGAAGCCCCTATTGAGCTTTGAGCGCTTGCCCTTACAATTCTATCCATCTCTTGGTTGTATGCATGAGGGAAAACCGCGCCGGTCAGCGGGGGAAGGCGCAAATTAGACTTAAGGAGCGTTCTATGGATGGATATTTTGGCAACCTGGCGGCACAGCTGGGTGCTTTCCTGCCCAGCCTGCTGGCAGCGCTGGCGATCTTCATCGTTGGCTGGATCGTGGCCCTGCTGGCTTCCAAGGCCATCGGCGGGCTACTCCAGCGCACCTCGATCGATGACCGCATAGCGAACATGCTTTCGGGCAGTGAGAACCCGCGCCCCGAGCAGGTCAAGATCGAGAAGTGGATCGCCGGGGCGGTCTTCTGGCTGATCCTGTTTATTACCATCGTGATCGTGCTGAACACGCTGCAGCTGCAGGCGGTCTCCGGGCCGTTCGGAGCGCTGCTGACACAGATTTTGACCTTCCTGCCCAAGCTGCTTTCGGCCGGGGTACTGCTGCTGGTGGCGTGGATCATCGCCTCGGTGGCGCGCCTGCTGGTCACACGCCTGGTCTCCGCCTCCGGGCTGACCCGCCGGGCCACCGAGACGGCCGAGGTGCGCCCGCAGGACCGGGTGACCATCGGGCAGAGCCTGGGCAACATCGTTTACTGGCTGGTGTTCCTGCTGTTCCTGCCGGCGGTGCTGGACGCGCTCGATTTGCAAGGCATCCTGGCCCCGGTGCAGAGCATGGTGAACGAGATCCTGGGCGTGCTGCCCAACCTGCTGGCGGCCGGGCTGATCCTGGCAGCCGGCTGGCT
>JBJSYW010000527.1:0-14128 GCA_046089985.1 Chloroflexota bacterium | reverse complement strand
CTGCCGCGCTCTGGAAGCGCTGCCCGGGGTCCAGCGCCATCGCCTTTTCAAGCGCCTGGCTCAGGGCGGGGGGCACGTGCGGGTTCAGCTCGCGCGCCGGCGCCAGCTGGCCGCCGGCGATGCGCTGCACGCTCTCCAGAGGATCTGCGCCGCTTAACATGCGGTACAGCGTAGCGCCCAGGGCGTAGATATCAGAGCGGGCGTCGGTGCGGCCGGTGCCGTACTGCTCGGGCGGGGCATACCCGGGGGTGACGGCGCGCGCCCCCAGGGTGGTCTTAAGCGAGGGGTCGTACATCTTGACCAACCCGAAATCGACCAGCATCACCCGCCCGTCGGGGGTGAGGCGCAGGTTGGCGGGCTTGATATCGCGGTGCAGCACGGGCGGCTGGCGGCTGTGCAGGTAAACCAACGCATCCAGCGCCTGGAAGGCCCAATCCAGCGCCTGATCCAGCGGCACCCGGCCCTCCCGCGCGAGGTACGAGGCCAGGTCTTCGCCGTCGACAAAATCCATCACCAGGTATTGGCCCTGGCTGGGGAGCGAAAAATGATCCGTCACGCGTGGCAGGTTGGGATGCGACAGGTTCGCCAGGGTGGTAGCTTCGCGCTGGAACTGGCGCTGCGCCTCGGTGGAAGTATCCAGGTTCTCTTTGACGGCGCAGGTGCGGCTCAGGTTCTGGTCCCAGGCGCGGTAGACTGCGCCAAACCCGCCCCGCCCCAGCTCGTGCTCGATGCGGTAGCGGTTCAGCAGCACCAGCGCGCCCGGGGGCGGCGCGGCGTTGGCCGGCGCGCTGGGGGGCAGAGCGCTGGGGGTTTCCGCCGGCTGCGGCGGCAGCCCGCTCAACAGCGGCGCGCCGCAGCCGGTGCAGAAGCGCGCCGAATCACGGTTGGCCGTCTGGCATTTCGGACAGGTGTTCTCAGCCATGCTCCTCCGATCAGAAGGCAGCTAATTCACCGAGAATGAGATCCCACTGGCCTGGTCGGTGTGCTGCAGCAGGGCGCTCAGCAGGCTGTGCTCGCGGCGGTAGATCGCCTGCGCCTGGTCCAGCAGGCGGTGGGGGTCATCCAACTCCAGCAGGCGCTGTTTTTCGTCGTTGGAGATCTGCAGCAGCCCCAGCGCGGCGTAGGCCAGCTCGATCGGGCGCGCCGGCAGCTGGCGCAGGTCGAATGCCCCACCGGCCGAGAGCAGGCGTTCGATATAGCGCTCGACCTGCCGGCGCAGGCGCTCTGCGGAGCGCTCCAGTTCGTCCAGCCCACGAAACGGCAGCGGGGCCGGCTCCACAACGCCCACCAGGTAGGGCTGGCTGGCAAAATCCAGCGAGCGGATGCGGAAGCGCTCCTGCCCAACCACGGCAATGTTCATCCGGCCGTCATCCAGGCGTTTGACGTGCAGCACCTGCGCCGAACAGCCCACTTCGTGCGGCAGGGCCAGCGGGCCAAGCGCTTCCTGGCCCTGGCGGATTAACGCCACGCCGAACGGGCGGCGTTCCTGGATACAGCGGTTGAGCATGCGCTTGTAGCGTTCTTCGAAGATGTGGAGATGAAGCGCCGTACCAGGAAATAAAACCGTATTGAGTGGGAACAATGGTAGTTCAAGCATAGGATATTGTTAAATGCAGCAGCACGCTGCCCTCCTCTGGCAGGTTCATTTTAGCACATTCGAGTAGCCCCACAGCTTTGGAGATATTGAGTAAAATGGGATTTGAGAAGGAAACCTTTTAGGAGAACCCAGATGCCGAACACCCCTGATTATTCTGCTCGCCAGGCGCGCCTGGCGGCTGCGCTGGTCGAACAGCAGTTGGACGCCATGCTGCTCAACCCCGGGCCAAGCCTGTTCTACCTGACCGGGCTGAACTTCCACCTGATGGAGCGCCCGGTGACGGCGCTGTTTACACCCACCGCCGAGCCGGTGATCGTGCTGCCAGAACTGGAGACCGCCAAGCTGGACGGGCTTCCGTACGCACTGCAGCCCGTCACCTATGGCGAAGACCCGGCCGGCTGGCCGCAGGCGTTCGCCCGGGCCGGGCAGCTGGCCGGGCTGCAGACCCCACTGGCAACCCAGCGCGGGCCGCAGGTAGCGGTTGAGCCGACCCGCCTGCGCTACCTGGAGCTGCGTTACCTGGAACAGGCGCTGCCCAAGGCTGCCTTTGTGCCCGGCGATGACGCGCTCTCGGCGCTGCGCCTGTGCAAAGACGCCGCCGAGGCAGCTGCGATGCGCCGGGCAGTGGCGATCGCCCAGCAAGCGCTGCTGGCGACGCTGCCGGTGGTCAAGGCCGGCGTGACCGAGCGGCAGATCGCCGCCGAACTGACCCTGCAGCTGCTGCGGGCCGGCTCGGACTCCGAGATGCCCTTTGCGCCGATCGTCTCGGGCGGGCCAAACAGCGCCAACCCACACGCCTCGCCCGGCGACCGCCCGCTGCAGCCGGGCGATCTGCTGGTGATCGATTGGGGGGCCGCCTCCGGCGGGTATGTCTCCGACCTGACGCGCACCTTCGGCATCGGGGCGGTGGACGACGAGTGCCGCAAGATCGCCGAGATCGTGCTGGCGGCCAATACCGCCGGGCGCGCCGCCGGGCGACCCGGCGTACCCGCCGAGGCCGTCGACCGGGCGGCGCGGCAAGTGATCGAAGCCGCCGGCTACGGCCAGTATTTCACCCACCGCACCGGGCACGGCATCGGCATGGAAGGCCACGAGCCGCCCTATATGCGCAGCGGCAACACCCAGCTGCTGAAGCCGGGCATGGCCTACACCGTCGAACCGGGGATTTACCTGACCGGGCGCAACGGGGTGCGCATCGAGGACGATATGCTGGTGACCGAGGACGGGGTCGAAACGCTCAGCGACCTACCGCGCGAACTGCGCATTATCGAAGGCTAAAGGACCAGGGAGATTCATGGTGTCTATCTCGCTGCTGCTGGTTATTGCGCTGTGCGCGCTGGTGTTGATTGGGGCGGTCATCGCCGTGGTGGTGATCTGGTCGCAGGGCCAGAAGCCGCCGGTGGATGAACGGGACGAGCGGCCGGGCGCTCCGGGGGCGGGACGGTGAGCGCGCCCGGGCAAGCGGACCGCGATCGGGCGAGCCTGCTGCCGGCGCAGCTGATCGATACCGCCGAACCGTTCTTCTTCCCCGGCGGGCCGACCGGCTGCCTGCTGGTGCACGGCTTCACCGGCACGCCCAAGGAGATGCGCTGGCTAGGCGAAGACCTGGCCCGGCGGGGCTACAGCGTGCTGGGGGTGCGCCTGGGTGGGCATGCCACCCGCCCCAACGACCTGGGCCGGGCGCGCTGGCGGGATTGGGTGGCCTCGGTGGAGGACGGCTGGCAGATGCTGCGCAGCGCCTCTCAGCGAGTGGTGGTGATGGGGCTGTCGATGGGCGGGGCGCTGGCGCTGCTGCACGCGGCGCGCTTCCCGGCTGCCGGGGTGGTGGCGATGTCCACCCCCTACCAGCTGCCCAACGACTGGCGCTTGCCCTATACGCGCATGCTCAGCCGGGTTAAAAAGGCCCTCGCCAAGGGCGAGCCGGACTGGCACGACCGGCAGGCGCAGTTGAGCCACATCGATTACCCGGACTACCCGACGCGCGCGATCGCCGAGCTGAACGACCTGCTGGGCGAGATGCGCCAGGCGCTGCCGCAGGTGATCGCCCCGGCGCTGGTGATCCACTCGCGCGACGATCACAGCGTAGTCCCGGCCGAACGGCACGCCGAGCGCATCCTCGACACGCTGGGCAGCGGGCGCAAAGAGCTTCGCTGGATCAGCGGCAGCGGGCATGTGATCACGCGTGACGCCGCCCGCCGGCAGGTCTTCGATATGGCTGCCGAGTTCCTGGAGAGCTTGTGAACCGCGACCTGCTGCTGCTGGCGCTCTCGCTGATGACCTGGGGGGTCGGCGAGGGGATGTTCTATTACTTCCAGCCGCTGTACCTGGAGCAGTTGGGGGCCGACCCGGTCAAGATCGGCGGGGTGCTGGGCCTGGTGGGGCTGGTGATGACGCTGGCCTACCTGCCAGCCGGCTACCTGTCGGACCGGCTTGGCCGCCGCCCGCTGCTGATCTTCGCCTGGGTGCTGGGCGCGCTGGCTACCGTGTTGATGGCGCTGGCCAGCCACTTCTATGTCTTTGTAGCGGGGATGCTGCTGTACGGCCTGACCGCCTTTGTGAGCGTGCCGCTGAACAGCTACACCACCGCCGCGCGCGGCCGCTGGAGCGTGGGCCGGGCGCTGACGTTGATTTCGGCATCGTTCAGCGTGGGGATGATCGCCGGCCCGATCATCGGCGGCTGGATCGGGCAGGAGTACGGGCTGCAGGCCAACTTCAAGCTGGCCCCGTTCCTGTTCGTGATCTCCACCGGGCTGATCCTGTTCATCCGGCCTCAGCCGGTGGAACACAGCGCCGAAAACGAGGCCTGGGCCCGCCTGAACGGGCTGCTGAGCGGGCGCTTCACTGGCTTCCTGGTGTTGGTGTTCCTGCTGATGTTCGGGATGTACCTGCCGCAGCCGCTGACCCAGAACTTCCTGCAGAACGTGCGCCAGGTGAACCTGATGCAGATCGGCCAGCTGATCTCGGCCCGCAGCCTGGGGGTGGTGGCGCTGAACCTGGTGCTGGGGCATCTGAACGCCCGCCTGGGCCTGCTGCTGGCCCAGGGCGGAGTGGCGCTGTTCAGCCTGCTGATCTGGCGCGGCAGCGGGCTGCCGGTCTACATGCTGGGCTACTTCCTGCTGGGCGGGTATGTCACCGCCCGCAGCCTGGTCTTCGCCCAAACCCGGGCGCTGGTGCAGGCGCGCCAGATGGGCCTGGCCTACGGGTTGGTGGAAACCGCCAACTCGCTGGCGATCGTGATCGGCCCGCCCATCGCCGGCTACCTGTACAAGCTGCAGCCCACCCTGATCTACCCCGGCGCAATTGTGCTGATCCTGGTGGGGCTGGCGGCCAACCTGTGGTTGTCGCCCGTGCGCATCAAAGACCTGTCCGCGTTTGAAGAAAAGGAGCGTGCCGAATGGACTCCCTCATGACCCTGGGCATCCTGATCATCCTGTTCCTGCAAAGCCTGGGAAGCTGGAGCACTGCGCCGATGCAGTTTTTCACCTTCCTCGGCTCGGAGGAGTTTTACCTGTTCGCCGCCCCGGCGCTGGTGTGGTGCGTGGACGTGGGCATTGGGCTGAGGGCCGGGATTGCGCTGATGTCCAGCGGGGTGGTCAATCACCTGGTCAAGACGGCGCTGTTCCAGCCGCGCCCCTACTGGATCGATGCCCGGGTAATCCCGCTGGCGGCGGAAACCAGCTTTGGAGCGCCCTCCGGGCATGCCCAGAATGCAGTCACGGTGTGGGGCAGCCTGGCCTACAGCGCCCGGCGGCGCTGGGCCTGGGCGGCGGCGCTGTTCTTGATGCTGATGATCGGCGTTTCGCGCTGGTTCCTGGGGGTGCATTTCCCGCACGATTCGCTGTTGGGCTGGCTGCTGGGGGCGCTCCTGCTGTGGGCGCTGGTGCGCTTTGAACAGCCGGTGCTGCGCCGGCTGCTGCACTACCCGCTGGCCGAGCAGGTGGGGATCGTCTTTGGCGCTTCGCTGGTGATCATGCTGGTTGGGGCGCTGGTGACGCTGCTGCAGGGCGGGCGCACGCTGTCCGCCGAGTGGGCCGTCCTGGCGGCGCGCGCCCCGGGCGGCGAGCCGATCGCGCCGCTGGCGCTCTCGGGGTTGATCTCCAACGCAGCGGTGTTCTTCGGCATGGCTGCCGGCGGGCTGCTGCTGCATCACGCCGGCTGGATGGAGAGCCGCGCCCCGGCCTGGAAGCTGGCGGCGCGCTACGTGCTGGGCGTGCTGGGCGTCTTCGCCCTGTGGTTCGGGCTGGGAGCGGTCTTCCCGCGCGGCGAAACGCTGCTGCCGTTCATGCTGCGCTTCGTCCGCTACGCCCTGGTGGGCTGCTGGATCACCTATATCGCCCCGGTGCTGTTCATCCGCCTCGGGCTGGCGACGCGCTGCCGCTAAAGGCCGGTGCGAATCAAAAAAGACCCCGCAGCCGCAGGGTCTTTTTTGATTCCGGTCGCGGAAGGCTTACTCTTCCTTCTGAGCCGCCAGTTCTTTCTGGCGGGCGGCGATGATTTCGCCGGCGATGTGCGCCGGGACGACTTCGTAGTGTGAGAACTCGATGCTGAACACCCCGCGACCGCCGGTCATCGAGCGCAGGTCGGTGGTGTAGCGCAGGATCTCGGCCAGCGGCACCTGGGCGGTGACCACAGAACGGCCCTTTTCGGTGTCCATGCCCTGGACGCGGGCGCGGCGGGTGTTCATATCACCCAGGATGTCGCCCATGCTCGCCTCGGGCACCACGATGCGGATGTTGTAGATCGGCTCCAGCAGCATCGGGGCGGCGTCGCGCACGGCCAGCTTGAAGCACTCGCGAGCGGCGATTTCAAACGCCACCGGCTTCGAGTCGACCGGATGTTCCTTACCGTCGTAGATCGAGACCTTGACGTTGGACAGCGGGAAGCCCGCCACCGCGCCTTCTTTCATGACGCTCTGGATGCCCTTGCGAATGGCCGGCTCGTACGACTGCGAAACCGCGCCGCCGAACACATCCCAGGTCATATCGAACTCAGCGTCCTGCAGCGGCTCGATGCGCATGGCCACTTCACCGAACTGGCCCGAACCGCCGGTCTGCTTCTTGTGCCGGTAGGAGGCCTGGCCGTTCTTGGTGATCGACTCACGGTACGGGACGCGCGGTTCCATGGTGTTCAGGCCGGTCTGGAACTTGCTGTCGGCCTTGCGGATCGCTACGTCGATGTGCTGGTCGCCCATGCCCTGCAGGATGACCTGGTTGGTAGCCATTTCGTTGAGCCAGGAGAGGGTCGGGTCTTCTTCGGCCAGGCGGGTCAGCGTGGAGCTGATCTTGCCGGCGTCGGCCTGGGTCTTGGGGTTCAGGGCCACGCGGTACAGCGCGTTGGGGTAGGACGGCGGGGCGAAGGTCAGCGGGTGGGCCTTGTCGCCCAGGGTATCGCCGGTGACGGTGGCGCTGAGCTTGGAGACGGTGCCGATATCGCCGGCATGCACCACCTTGACGCCCAACTGCTCTTTGCCGCGCAGCAGGTGCAGGGTGCCGATGCGCTCTTCAACGCCCTTGTTCTGGTTCCAAACCCGGCTGTCGGAGGAGATCGAGCCGGAGTAAACGCGGAAGTAGGTGATCTTGCCGACGAATGGGTCGGCGGTGGTCTTCCAGACGTAGGCAGCGAACGGGCCGCTGTCGCTGATCTTGAGCGATTCTTCGCCCGCCTTACCTTCGCCGGTCACCGCGGGCAGGTCGGCTGGGGAGGGCATCAGTTCGACGATCGCGTCGAGGATGCGCGCCAGGCCGATTTCGGCCGAACCGGCGGAGGCAAACACCGGAGCAAAGACACAGCCGCGCACCGCTTTCAGCAGGCCGCGGGCGATCTCTTCGTCATTCAGTTCGCCGGTGTCGAGGTACTTTTCGAGCAGTTCATCCTCGCCTTCGGCGGCGGCTTCGATCAGCTCCATGCGGGCGGTCTCGGCGGCGTCCTGGAATGCAGCCGGGATCGGCTTAGCGGTCTTGCCATCGCCTTCGTAGGCCTGCATTGTCAGCAGATCAATCACGCCCTTGAAGTCGGCTTTCTCGCCCAGCGGGATCTGCACCGGCACCAGGCGCATCTCGGTCTGCTCACGCAGCGAGTCGAGCGCCTTGGCGAAGTTGGCATTGTCGCGGTTCATCTTGTTGATGACCACAAAGCGGGGCAGCTTGAACTCGTCGCAGTAATTCCAGGCGATCTCGGTGCCCACTTCCGCCCCCGCCACGGCGTCGACCAGCACCATGGCGCTGTCGGCTACGCGCAAAGCAGAAATCACTTCACCGACGAAGTCGGTGTACCCGGGGGTGTCGAGCAAATTGATCTTAACGTCCCGATACTCCACCGGCAGGACCGAAGTCGACAGAGACAGCCGGCGGCGGATCTCTTCTTCTTCGAAGTCAGATGCCGTAGAGCCGTCTTCCACTTTCCCGAGCCGCGTGGTGGCGCCAGTGAAGTGCAGAAATGCTTCTGCCAACATGGTTTTCCCCGCGCCGCTATGGGAAACCATGGCGACGTTACGGATCTTATCGGTTGTGTATTCTTTCATCGGATTACCTTCCTGATTTAATATGATTACTGTGAGTCGGTCCGCTTGCCGACTTTCGATTTTAAGTCATCTTCATTGAATTGTCAAAGCGAGTTTTCTTCCCCGGGGGTTCGTAGTACAATCCTGCTTTATGCGAGCCTTTTGGGACCGGTTAAACCGCCGGCTGATGTTCAACCTGTTGTACCAGCGCCGCCCGACCTGGGACAGCGGGATCACTCCGCCGGAGCTGGTAGATTTTGTGGCCCACACCCCGCCCGGGCGCGCCCTGGATTTGGGCTGCGGCACCGGCACCAACGCGGTCTACCTGGCGCAGCACGGCTGGCAGGCCAGCGGGGTGGATTTCGCCAGCCCGGCGATCCGCCAGGCGCGCGCCAGGGCCCGCCGGGCCGGGGCGGCGGTCGATTTCCGCCAGGGCGATGTCACCCGCCTGGAGAGCCTCGCCGGGCCGTTCGACCTGGTGCTGGACATCGGCTGCTACCACGCGCTGAACCCGGACGGGCAGGCCGCCTACCGGCGCGGGCTGGCGCGCCTGCTGGCCCCCGGCGGCGCTTACCTGCTATACGCCTTCCTGGCCCAACCGGACAACCCGTCCGCCTCGCTGGCTGCCGGGCTGGATGACGCCCACCTGCATCTGCTGCAAGACGGCCTGCAGTTGATCTCCCGCCAGGACGGCGGCGACCGCGGCCGGCCGTCCACCTGGCTCAGGTTCCGCCGGTGAAAGCGCTGCTCGTGTTCCTGGATGGGGTCGGCCTGGGCAGCAGCGACCCGGAAGGTAACCCGCTGGCGGCGGCCGAGATGCCGGCCCTGCGCAGCCTGCTGGAGGGGCGGCAGCTGGTGGGCGCAGCGCTGAATGGCGGCGCACCCCCGGCCCCGGGGACGGCCTGGCACGGGCAGCGCGCCTCGCTGCTGGCGCTGGACGCCGGGCTGGGGGTGAGCGGGCTGCCGCAGTCGGCCACCGGGCAGGCTGTGCTGCTCACCGGGCGCAACCTGCCGGCCGAGCTGGGCTATCATTATGGGCCCAAACCCAATCCGGCGGTGGCCGAGGCGATCGGGCGCGGCACGCTCTTCAGCCGGGCAGCGGCAGCTGGCAAACGAACCGCCTTCCTGAACGCCTTCCCCGACGGCTACTTCCAGGCGGTCGAGTCCGGGCGGCGGCTGTATGCGGCGATGGCGCTGGCGGCGGTGCAGGCCGGGACGCCGCTGCGCACCCTGGACGACCTGCGCCAGGGCCAGGCGGTCTCGGCCGACCTGACCGGGCAGGGGCTGCGCGAGCGGCTGGGGCTGGCGGATGTGCCGGTGATCGACGCGGCGCAGGCTGGGCAGCGCCTGGCGCAGCTGGGGTTGGCCCACGATTTCAGCCTGTTCGAGTACTGGCTGAGCGATTACGCCGGTCACGGGCAGGAGATGGCCCCCGCGCTGGAGCTGCTGGACACGCTTGACGCTGCGCTGGGCGGGCTTGCGGCGGCTTGGGATGACGCCCAGGGGCTGGTAGTGATCACCTCGGACCACGGCAACCTGGAAGACCTGTCCACCCGCAAACACACCGCCAACCCTGCGCCGCTGCTGCTGATCGGCAGCCGTCCGCTGCGCGAAGCCTTTGCCGCCGGCGCTGCCGACCTGACCCACGTGGCCCCCGCCATCCTGCGCCTGCTCGGCATATAAATATACCGGATTGGAAAGAAGGGCAGTCAAAAACCATGAATACAAACCGACCGCTGCAGTGGTTGATCCCGCCGATTCTGCTGCTGGCGCTGGCCGCCGCGCTGGCCGGGCTGTGGCCCGCCGCCGGGCAGCCTTACCCGATGACCAGCTTTCGCGGCGAACCGGTGACGATCAACGCCCGCGGGCTGTACTACTGGGATACCGCCTCCAGCGCGGCGCAGATGCAGGCCAACGACCTGGTGACGCTGCTGCTGGGCCTGCCGCTGCTGGTCGTATCCTTCCGACTGGCGCAGCGCGATTCGCTGCGCGGCCGGCTGCTGTTGAGCGGCACGCTGGGCTACTTCCTGTACACCTATATGTCGATGTGCTTCGGGACGGCGTTCAACCCGCTGTTCCTGGTGTATGTGGCCCTGTTCGGGTTGAGCCTGTACGCCTTTGTGATCAGCATGCTGGGCTATGACCTGGCTGCGCTGCCAAGGCGCTTCTCAGAACGGCTGCCGCGCCGGGCGATCGCCGGGCTGCTGTTCTTCGCAGCCGGGTTCCTGGGGCTGGCCTGGCTGGGGCGCATCGCCTCCAGCACATTCGGCGCAGCTGTACCCGCGCTGGAGAACACCACCAGCATGTTCATCCAGGCCATGGACCTGGCGCTGATCGTGCCGCTGTGCGTGTTGGGCGGGACGCTGCTGATGCGGCGCAGCGCCTGGGGCTACCTGCTGGCCTCGGTGGGGCTGATGAAATTCCTGACCATGAGCACTGCGGTCAGCCTGATGACGCTGAACATGGCGCGCGCCGGCGCGGCGATCAGCCCGGTGGAACTGGTGATCTTCCCCGGCATGTGCCTGGCCAACCTGGCGCTGGCCATCGCGCTGCTGCGCAGCATCGACCCCCTGGCCGAATCGGCCGCCGCGGCCTGAACCCGCGCAGCCGCTCGGGGAGCAGCCCGGCGCGGCGACAATCAGCAAGCGCCGCGCCGGCTCTTATTCCGCGTCGTTCTCGAAACCGGTCTCCCACAGCGTGACCCGGTTGCGACCGCCGGACTTGGACTGGTAGAGCGCTGTATCCGCCTTACGCAGCAGTTCGATTGGGTAGGATCCGTGCAGCGGATAAACGGACACCCCCATCGAGATCGTCACCTGCAGCTCCTGCCCGCCGGCCGGCACGCGCAGATCCGCGATCGCCTGGCGCAGGTCTTCGGCGCGCTTGCAGGCCTGCCCGGCGTCCATCCCCGGCAGGACCAGCAGCAGTTCCTCCCCCCCATAGCGGCAGGCGATGTCGGAGCTGCGCGCATAGCCCGAGACCAGGTTGGCAATCAGCACCAGGAAATGGTCGCCGACCTGGTGACCGTAGGTATCGTTAACCACCTTGAAATGGTCCAGGTCCATGATAATCACGCTCAACGGCCGGCTATCGCGCTCCACCCGGGAGAACTCACGCTCCAGGGCGTCGTCGAGGTAGCGGCGATTGTACAGGCCGGTCAGCGGGTCGCGGATGGCCTGCTCGCGCAGCTCGGCGTGCAGGTACTCGATCTCGGCCAGGTGCGCCTGCAGCTGGCGGTTGGCGTCTTCGAGCAGCTGCCGGCTGCGCTTCTTATCGGTGATATCCAGCTGGACGCAGTACCAGACGACCGCACCGCTCTCCAGGCGGCGCGGGCTGGCGCGCAGCAGCATCCAGCGCACTTCACCGGTCCTGGCATGCGTCAGGGCCACCTCAATCCCAAACGGCGCCACATCCGGGTACGACTGCTGCACCTTTGCACGCAGCAGCGGCAGATACTCGGGCAGCAGGGTTCCGTACAGGCAGGCGGGGTCCTGGTAGGCAGCGGCGGGGGTGACTCCGGTCAGGTTTTCAATGCCGGCGCTCAGATACTCGTAGTGTGGCATGCCGCTCGTATCAAAATTGCACACGAACAGGGCTGCATCGCTCAGGTTTTCCGCCAGGCGCTGCAGCAGCGCCTGGACCTCCTGCAGTTGCTCCTCGGTGCGCTTACGATGGGCCACTTCCCAGACCACATCCGAGAGGTAGGCCAGCGCATCCGCGTCGTGCTCGGTGTAATCCACCGCCTTGTTGCCCATGCCCAGGATTGCCACGACTTTGCCATGCCGGAAGGTGGGGGCCACCATCTCTCGCTGCACCGTGGCATGCCCGGGCGGCAGGCCGCGCCGGTCTGGTAGGGCAGCGTAATCGTTGTGCACCACCGTGCGGCGCAAGCGAACACACTCGCTCCACACCCCGGCCTGGTCCAACGGGTAGTGCAGCCCTTCGCCATCGGCGCTGCAGAACTCCAACCGGGTGCGGGTGGACCAGGCTTGCAGTGAGAGCATGCGCTGGTCCTCATCCACAAAGTGGTAGAAACCGATCGTGCTACCGGTGAAATTACAGATCTCGTCCAATGCCCGCTGCAAGGTTTCCCCCAGCGTATGCCCGACGGCATATTCGACCAGTTCAAGGCGGATGCGGGTTTTCTGCTGGCTGCGCCAGTTCTCGGTGATATCCATCGTGTTCAGGCACACGCCGGTGACTTCTCCGCTGTCTGAGCGCACCGGATTATAAGTAAAAGCAGCCAGCCGGCCCCCGCCCGGGGCAGAGAAGAATTTCTCGGCATACACCACCTCGCCCTGCAGCGCGCGGGCGTAATGCGCGTCGAACTCGGCCCGGTCCGCCTCCAGGATATGCTGATACATCGTGTCATTCTCACGCATCTTCAGCCCGGTCACCATATTCGACTGGCGGGCCGCGTTCGCATTAAAAGAAAGGATCCGGCCGCTGCAGTCGAGCAGGATATAGGCATGCTGGGTGGCATTGGTCAGCGCTTGCAGGCGCGCCTGGGACTGCTTCAGCGCCGCCTCGGCGCGCAGGCGCTCAGCCAGCTCGCGCCAGGTCTGGGCCAGGCCATAATCCAGGTTGGCGATCAGCAGGTTCACCGCCAGGGCAGCGATAACCAGCAGCGCTGCGCCGCCCAGCGTATCAATCCAGCCGGCCGGGTGGTGAGGCCCAACCGGGTACCAACCGTACAGCTCGCCCAGCGTCAGCCAGGCGATGGACGCCAGCGACGCCAGGAAAGCGAACAGCAGCCCGCGGCGCTGGTCGAGCAGCCCGGCGTACAACAGGATCGCCGGGTAAGCCATCAGCACGTAATCGTGGATGCCCTCGCCGGCGGTGGCGAGCAAAGCGACCGACACGATGTACACCGACCCGGTCAGGTACGCGCTGGGCAGCAGGTTCTGGCGGAACAGCAGCGCCAGCGCAGGCAGTAAAATGGCGCAGCCAACCCCTAGCGGCAGCGCCACCTGCGCCCCGCCCCACAGCCAATCAAATACCATCACCAGCAGAAACCAAATCCAGTAGAACTGGATCGTTGACAGCAAGATACGCGCGATACGACGGTCCTCCTGGCGATCATACATCGCCAGCGACAGCCAAAAACGAAGATCGTGTTTCGCGCCCAAAAGCCCCCTTCCTTTGTTCACAGCTTCCCCTAGACATACTGGAACCCGCGAATGCCACTTCCAATCATACCACAAGCCGGACGGGCGATATCAAGGCGCGCACCTCCCGCGCCACTCATTATTTTAAGGTATACTTCCCCCGACTATGAATACCGATCATATCCGCAATTTTTGTATTATCGCGCACATCGACCATGGCAAATCAACCCTGGCCGACCGCCTGCTGCAGCTGACCGGCACCATCTCGGACCGCGAGATGACCGCCCAGGTGTTGGACAGCATGGACCTGGAACGCGAGAAGGGCGTCACAATCAAGGCCTCCGCGGTGCGGATGAGCTATACCGCCCAAGACGGCCAAGCCTACGAACTGAACCTGATCGACACCCCGGGACACGTCGACTTTGGGTACGAGGTCAGCCGGGCGCTGTACGCCTGTGAAGGCGCGCTGCTGGTGGTGGACGCTACCCAGGGCATCGAAGCCCAGACGCTGGCCAACCTGTACCTGGCGCTGGATGCCGACCTGGAGATCATCCCGGTGATCAACAAGATCGACCTGATCTCGGCCCGCCCGGATGTGGTAGCGGAAGAGGTCAGCAATTTGCTGGGGGTGGACCCGCTCGACATTCCGCGCATCTCCGCCAAGGATGGCCTTAACGTCGAGAGTGTGCTGGAGGCGATCGTCAAGCAGGTGCCGCCGCCCAAATGCGACCCGGACCTGCCGCTGCAGGCGCTGATCTTCGACTCGCACTATGATCCGTACAAGGGCGTGGTGGCCTACGTGCGCGTGATGGACGGCTAGATCTGCCCCACCGACAGCCTGCAGATGATGGCCACTGCGACGACCGTCAAACCGGTCGAGATCGGCATCTTCTCGCCCGGGATGACCGTAAACCGCCAGCTGGC
>JBJSYW010000526.1:0-5446 GCA_046089985.1 Chloroflexota bacterium | reverse complement strand
CTGACCGAACATGGCGCCAGGCGCAGGTCCATCTTGTCGGCCCCGATCTTCGACAGGTCCAGGATGTCGTTGATCAACTCCAACAGGTGCCGCCCGCTCAGCTCGATGTTGTGGATCGCTTTGAGCTGTTTCTCGTTCAGTTCGCCGTAAGTCTGGTACTGCAGCGCCTCGGCCAAGCCCAACACACCGGTCAGCGGAGTGCGCAGTTCGTGGCTCATGCTGGCCAGGAATTCATCTTTCAGCTTGTTGGCTTTCTCCAGGGCGATGTTGGCGGCGAACAGCTCGTCGCGGCTCTTGCGCACCTCGGCCGAGCGCTGCTCAACGCGCCGTTCCAGGTCGCGGTTGAGCGACTGCAGTTCGATCTGGATGTTCTTGATTTCGGTGATGTCGAAGGTGGTGCCAGTGATCGAGCGCCGGCCCTGCTCGCCAATGCTCAACTGCATGGTCACCGCATAGTAGCGGCGGTCATGATCCGGGTAGTCGATGCTGAATTCGACTGAAACCGGCCCGCTGCCGGCCTGGACGCGCTGCCAGGCGGCAAAGAACCCCGGCTGGTCATCGCGGCGCAGCGAGCCAATGAACGTTTCAATCTCAGGCAGCGGGCGGCTCGGATCCCAGCGGAACAGGTGGTACATCTCCTTTGACCAGTGCCGTTCGCTTTGCTGGTCGATGCCGTACTCCCAGCTGCCCAGGTGGGCGATCGACTGGGCCAGCTCCAGCCCATCTCGGATGCGCTGCAGCTCGCGGTCGGTCTCTACCCGCTGGGTGATATCGCGGAAGTTCGTCACCACCGCGTTCACGCCGGCTTCATCCAGCAGATTATGGAAGGAAGCTTCCACCCAGCGGTACTGCCCATCCTTGTGCAGGTAGCGGCATTCGGCGCTGAAGCCGGCGTGGGTGGGGCCGTTTACCAGGCGCAAGAATTTGTGATGCAGGTCGCGCGCGTCCTGCGGATGGACATGCTCCAGCGATGGACGGCCCAGGATCTCGGCGGGCGAGTAGCCGAACATGCGGTAGGCCGATGGGCTGCCGAACAGAATGAACCCTGTCGCGTCCAGCAGGGCAATGCCATCCGGGGCATTTTCGATCAGCGCCTGGTTGCGTTTTTCCACCAGGCGCATGGCTTGCTGGGTCTGCTTACGGGCGATGGCCGAAGCCACCTGGGTCGAAACATACTCCAGCATGCGCTGCTCGGTTTCGCCGTAGGCATTGGGGTCTGTGTAGTGCTGCACCGTCATCACCCCAATGGTGCGTTCATGGTCGATCAGCGGCACGCCCAGCCAGATCTTGCAGCGCGTGCCGCCCCCAGGAAGTTCGATCTCGACCTCCGGGGCATCCCTGTGGAAGAGCAGCGGCTTTCCGGTGCGCAGGATGTAGGCGGTCAGCCCGAGGCCTACCGGCTGCGGCGCCGGGTCGCGCTGATCGAACTCGTCGACGGAATAGACAAATTGTTTGGTATCCCGTTCTGCGTCAAACAGCGCGATGTAGAAGTTGTGCGCCTCCATCACCGCGGCGATATGCTGGTGGATCAGCGGGTATAACTCGTCCAGCGAGGCGGCTGCCTGGGCCGCCTCGGCGATGCGGTAGACGGTCTCTTGCAGCCGGGCGCTGCGCTCGCGCTCGGCCATCTCCAATTCGGCGCGCTGCAGCGACTGGCGCGCCATCCGGGTGGTGTACAGGCTGAGCACGCCGATCAGGCCGAACAGGAAGCTGTATGAGAACCATTCGATGAAGGTTCCCTGCTGATCGGGGGGCGGCAGCAGGTTGTTGTTTTGGGCAGTTAACAGCCCGGCAACCGCCAGCGAACTGGCGGCCGTGGCAGCCAGCAAGCCGCGCCACTCAAACAGCAGCCCCGCCAGCACGATGGCGATCAGGTATGCGGCCGTGGCCGGGTTGTCTGCTGCGCCCCGGTTGGCTGAGAGCATCGTGAACCACAGGATCGAGAGCATCACCAGCCCGCCGCCGATCAAATCCACCGAGCCGCGCCGCAGCAGGTAGTGGAACACGCCAAACAGCACCAGCACGGCGCTTTCGGCGATCAGCAGCCTGTCCGGTTCAGTGCGGGTCACCAGCTGCACGCCGATGACGACCAACAAATAGAGCATACCGAGCAGCAGGCTGCTGTTCAGCAGGCGGGCGCGGCGGGTTTTATCGATGTCGCCTGGGAAAACGGGTGGGTTGATCCAGTATTGCAGGGAGTTCACGGTTAAGATTATATTCCCTTTTCTATTTTTGGTACAATAAGAAGCGCAGCCGATTTACCAAAACCCGCCGTAAAGCCCCCGGCTTCAGCCGTGGGGATATAAGGCGGATCGGCACAAAGTGCCGATGATCAGGCTTGCATTATAAAGGCTCGAGTCTTATAATACAGAATATGTGTTCTGTTCAAAAGTACAAGAGCAATCGGAATGTCGTTTTTAGCTGCAAGTACCACATCGTATGTTGTCCTAAATATAGACGCAAAGTGCTGATAAATGGGGTTGATGTCCGGCTGAAAGAGATTATTTTGGACGCCGCAATAGAAAAACAGGTCGATGTCATCGAACTTGAAGTCATGCCCGATCATGTCCACCTATTATGCGAAATTGATCCCCAATATGGTGTCCACCATTTCGTGAAATTGATAAAAGGTCGCAGTTCGCATCTACTAAGACAGGAATATTCCATGCTCAGAACGAGGCTTCCGACTTTGTGGACGAACTCATACATTGTGTCAACCGTGGGCGGCGCACCACTCACGATTATTAAACAATATATCGAGAACCAAAAAAACGTCTGATTTATTATGGGTTATCGCGCGTCTACCACCGCTATCGTCGTCGCTCTGATCCCCATCCGGGGCCTTTCGGCTGGGCAGGCTGCGTTTTGCCATGACCTTCGGCAAGAGGCGGGGCGGTGTTGGACCGAGATGCTGAAAGCTCAGATTGCCAGCCGCGGAGATAAAAAATGGCTACACGGCGAAGATTTGGAGAAAATGTTCAAAGGGCAATATTTTCTCCATTCGACCTGCGTTCAGTCGTTAGCTCAAAAGTTGGATGCCAACATTGCAACGGCTCGCGAACTGCGACGGCAACAAAAACAGGCGAACCAGGAAGTCACTGCGCGTTTTCCCTACCGCGAGAAGACATATCAAACAGTGGTCTGGAAAGCAAGTGGCATCCACTGGACAAAGGATGATAAGCTCAGCCTATCCAATAGGCGCGGCACCCCCCCGTTGGTTTTGACAGTACCGAAAGAATATAAGTCCGAGAAAATCTGCAAAGCCGAATTGACATGGCGGGCAGATCATTATGAGCTCTGCCTGACCATTGACACCGGGATCATTCCCCCTGAACCCAAATTGGATGGAAAGATCGCGGGGATTGACCTGGGAGAAATTCATATCGCCGCCGTCTCTACTGAAGACGGCGACACGCTGCTGGAAAGCGGGCGCGCCTTGCGGTCGATCAAGCAGCTTCGCAACAAACGCCGAGCGGCATATGATTCTTTGCTGTCACGTTGCAAGCAAGGCTCAAAACGTCACCGTCGCTTGCTGAAAAGCCGCACCCGGGCCGGTGCGAAATGCTACCGGCAGCAGCGTGATATTCTGCACAAAGCCAGTCGGCATGTGGTGAAGTTCTGTGGCGAGCATGGGGTCGACCGGATTGCGGTAGGTGATGTGCGGGATATTCAGGACGGCGTCAATTTGGGGAAGAAGACCAACCAGAAAATTTCCCAGTGGGTGCATGGTAAGTTCAAGAACTATTTGACCTACAAATCCAGCCAGTATGGTGTGGTGGTTGATGACATCCCGGAAGATTATTCAACCCGTACCTGTTCTTGTTGTGGGCATGTTCACAAGTATGCACCGAGGGGGCGGGTTCACACCTGCTCCAGTTGCAGTGCAGTGATCCATCGTGATCTGAACGGAGCGTGTAATATTGCGTCCCGGGCGAAATATGGGTCATACGGCTATGTACAGGTAGCCACCGAAAAGTATCTCCGACCATTGAGACGGAGTAGAGCCTTTGATGCGGGCCTTGGGAAGAAATTCCCCTGAATCTGGCGCAAGCTGGAACCCCCCGGCTTTAGTCGTGGGGAGCATCAGTGCTTCAGACTCCATACCGGACGGTGCGCCGTATGTCACGCTTGAATTGGATTAGCCGCCTGAACTCCAGACCGCGCCTGGTTGCCTGGCTGCCGCTGCTGGCAGCCGGGTTGGCGCTGCTATTTGCGCTGCGCGGCTGCGCTTCGCCCGGCGACCAACCGGCTGCCCAGTCGGCTCTTCCCGCGCTGGATGGCAGCTTGCAGCCGCTGGAAGCGCCTTCGCCTGGGGCGCAGCCGGTGACGGTGGGGCTGTACGCCAGCAACGTCTATAACATCGACTTCAGTTCGAACACCTATTACCTGTCCGGTTTCTTATGGCTGCGCTGGACCGGCGACATCGATCCCACCGATACGGTCGAGTTGATTAACACCGTCGACGAGTGGGGGACGATCTTTGAGCCGACCATGCTGGAGCCGGAAGTGCTGCCCGACGGCGCTCGTTACCAGGTCTTCCGGGTGCAGGGCCGTTTTCACCAACCGTTTGACCCGCGGCATTACCCGCTGGATCGCCAGTCGCTGTCGGTGCTGGTGGAAGACACCAATCATGATGTCGATGAAATCGTCTTCGTGCCGGATATCGCCGATTCGGGGGTTGACAGCCGCTTCTCGATCCCCGGCTGGAACATCATTGGCGCTTCGATCATCCCCTACGTCCACGATTACGGCACCAATTTTGGCGAGAGCGGGGTGAACGACGCCTCGCTGTACTCGGCGGTCGAGTTTGCCATCCATATGGAGCGCGGCCGGAGCGTCTTCGCACTGAAGTTGATGCTGCCGCTGGTGATCGTCCTGTTCACCGCCTGGTTGACGCTGGTGCTGCATCCCAAGATGATGGACCTGCGCACGGCGATGCCCGCCACGGCGCTGCTGACGACGGTCTTTTTACACCAGGCAGCCGGCAGCGCCATCCCGCAGGCAGCCGGGTTGGTGCTGACCGATAAGATCTATGCCCTGGCCTATGTGGTTATCCTGCTGACCTTTGCCACGATCATCGCCGACAACCTGCGCTATGATGCCGAGGATGCGCAGCGCATCCGGCGCATGCGCCGCCTTGACCTGGTCAGCCTGGGCGTGCAGGTGATCGTCTTCAGCCTGGGCATCGCCGCGCTGGTGTATGGCGCCGGTTGACCAGCGCCGGTGCCTGGAGCGCCGCTGGCAGGAACTTGAGAGGCTCTGCGCTAGCGGCGGGCGGCAGCCGGATTAGGCGGGCGGGCGGCAGCCGGGCGCGCCCGGAAGGCGCTCACCAGGATGCGATAGATCAGCAGGAACAGCAGGCTGCCGCCGCTGGCCCAGTAGATCCAGCGCGCCCAGGCGGAGGCGCTGTCGCTGCCGCTGTAGATTCCGTGGGCCAGCGCCAGGG
>JBJSYW010000525.1:0-2672 GCA_046089985.1 Chloroflexota bacterium | reverse complement strand
TGATCGATCTCACGCTCGACCCCAAGGGGCTCGAAAACGCAGTTGCACGCGCGCGCAGCAAGGGCGTGGTCATCCCGACCCTCGCGCAGATGATCGATCCGTCGAAGATCCCGGCGAAGGTGAAGGAGCGCCTCCGCAGCGTGGGCTTGTGGGACGGCGATCCGGTCAATCTCTTCCGCATCAACTGGCACAACGAGCCGGTGGCTTCGGGCGGCGGTTATGGCGGCGTCAACTTCATCGAGCTGCCGTCCAGCCTGACCGGCACCCCAGCGCGCGTGATCGCGCTGGTGGGCAAGTGGTTCCCGACCGGGGCGCACAAAGTAGGTGCGGCCTTCGGCTGCCTGGTGCCGCGCCTGGTCACCGGCCAGTTTGACCCGACCACCCAGAAGGCCGTCTGGCCCTCGACCGGCAACTTCTGCCGCGGCGGCGCGTACGACTCGGCCCTGCTGGGCTGCACTTCGATCGCCATCCTGCCGGAAGGCATGAGCCGCGAGCGCTTTGACTGGCTGGCCACCATCGCCGGCGAGGTCATCGCCACCCCGGGCACCGAGTCGAACGTCAAAGAGATCTTTGACAAATGCTGGGAGCTGCGCGGCTCGGGCCAGGATCTGATGATCTTCAACCAGTTCGAAGAGTTCGGCAACTACCTGTGGCACTACGAAGTCACCGGCCACGCGATGGAAGAAGTGCTGAAGAAGGTCATGGGCCCGAAGGACGAGTATCGCGGCATGTCCTCCGCCACCGGCTCCGCCGGCACCATCGCCAGCGGCGACTACATGAAGCAGGTCTTCCCCTACAGCAAGATCGTAGCCAGCGAAGCGCTGCAGTGCCCCACCCTGCTGGAGAACGGCTTCGGCTCGCACCGCATCGAAGGCATCGGCGACAAGCACGTGCCGTGGGTGCACAATACCAAGAACACCGACGTGGTGGTGGCGATCGACGACAATGCGGTGGTTAACATCTCGCGCCTGTTCAACGAGCCGGCCGGGCAGGCTTACCTGGCCAAGAAGGGCGTCCCGGCCGAGACCATCCAGCAGCTGGACCTGCTGGGCTTCTCGGGCATCTCCAACGTCCTGTCGGCGGTCAAGGCCGCCAAGTACTATGAGATGGGCGAGCACGACATCATGCTGACCGTCCTGACCGACTCGATGCAGCTGTACGGCAGCCGCCTGAAGGAAATGCACGAAGAGTTCGGCGAGTACACCGAGGCCAACGCCGCCGCCGACTTCGCCCGCTACCTGCACGGCCAGTCGACCGATAACATGGCCGAGCTGACCTACGCCGACCGCCGCCGGGTGCACAACCTGAAGTACTTCACCTGGGTTGAGCAGCAGGGCCGCACCTACGACGAGATCCAGTCCATGTGGTACGACCGCGAGTTCTGGTCTGGCTTCCAGTGCCAGGCCGAGCAGATCGACGCGCTGATCGAAGAGTTCAACGCCGAAGCCGGCCTGCTGTAATCGCAGTTCTTACCTGACCAGGGATACGGGGCGCGGCCTACACGTCCCGTATCCTTATTTTAAAATTGTGATAGAATGATTGGCAGTTTTGAAGCCGTTTTGAAACGCCGTAGCGCTTGCTGCGGCGTTTCACCCTCATAAGACCACTGCAGGACGATGTACACCCTCAACCTCGAAACGCTCAGTGAAGACCGGCTGCGTAAAGCCGTAGACCCCGACACCTTTCGCGCCGGTCAGGCAATCTATTCGCAGGGCGTTGTAGAAGTAGTGGAGTCCAGTGATACATCGGCGCTGTGCATGGTGCCAGACAAGCGCAATTATCGGGTCGAGATCAAGGTCGGGCGCGAGCACGTGTACCTGAAATGCAGCTGCAGCCACGCCGGGCGCGGGCTGATCTGCGAGCACGATGTGGCCGCCTGGCTGACCCTGCGCGACCTGTACCAGGCCCAACTGCCCTCTCCCTGGCAGAACCAGCTCAGCGCGGTGATCAGCGATGCGCAGAACGCTTCCCTGCGGGGCAAGATCACCCCCTACCTGCTGTTCTTCGGCCTGCAGCAAGACATCCACCAGGTCAGTTCGGATTGGACGATTATCCCCTTCACGTTGGCGCACAGTTCGCTGCCGGCCGAGCTGCGCGAGCGGGAGCAGGTCCCCAGCGAGGCAGAGCTGTTGGCGTTGTTCAAGGCTCGCCCGGAAACAGCCGCGCTGCGCCCGAAGTCGATGTACTCCTTCATCGAGCCGCATGGCTGCCTGAATCAACCGCTGGAAGCGATCAACCTGGCCAACCTGCTGGTGGAGCGCGGTAAAACCTTCGCCTATAACACCCGGACGCGCTTCCCGGTCAACAGCTATCTCTCACTGCTGCGCAGCCTGGGCAGTCCGCTGTTCCTGGGCACCTACAGCAACCCGCTGCAGCGCCTGCTGACCCTGCCCGCCTCCCTGGCCGAAGTGCGCTTGAACATCGCCCGCACTGCGGATGGGCTGCAGATCACCCCGCACATCGTTGCCGGGGAGACGGAGATCCCGTTCGACCCTGATTTGATCTTCTTGATCGAGCCGGACCCGCCCTGGCTGCAAATCGGCAATTACCTGGTGGAGTTGGCCAGCCCAGCCGGGCTGAGCGTGCTGATGCAGTTCGCCGAGGAGGACGACGAACTGGTGGTGCCCGAGCAGCAGGAAAGCGACTTCATTGAACAGTACCTGCTGCCGCTG
>JBJSYW010000524.1:0-4730 GCA_046089985.1 Chloroflexota bacterium | reverse complement strand
TCTTCGCTGCGGTGGAAGCCGTGCTCGGCAGCCCGCCGGCCTGCCCGGTGATCCTGCTCACCCCGCAGGGCCGCCTCTTCACCCAGCAGGTCGCTCGCCAGCTGGCCTTTGGCGAGCAGGATGCGCCGCGCTACACCCCGCGCTTCGCCGGCGACAAAGCCCCGCCGTCGGTTGACGCGCTCGTTTCGCCCACCGACCTGGCGCGGCCGGTTGCTGCCGATGCGCCGCCGGATACAGCGGGTGCCCTGGACGCTCCAGCGGCTCCGCTGGGGGAGGACGGCTGCCTCCCGGCTGACGCCGGCGGCTCGCCGCCATCGGTTGATCTGCCCCCGCGCCGCCTGGCGCTGCTGTGCGGTCGCTATGAAGGCGTTGATGAGCGCGTCCGCCAGTACCTGGTCACCGACGAGATCTCCATCGGTGATTTCGTCATCACCGGCGGCGAGTTGGCGGCCCTGGTGGTGATCGACGCGGTGGCCCGCTGGATCCCCGGGGTGCTCGGCGACCCCACCGGCGTGCTCGACGACTCGCACGCCTCCGGGCTGCTGGAGTACCCGCACTACACTCGCCCGCCCGAGTTCCGCGGTTGGCCGGCGCCGGAGGTGCTGCTCTCCGGCGATCACGCCCGGGTGGCGCGGTGGCGCCGGGCCCAGGCGCTCTACCGCACCTGGCTGCGCCGCCCCGACCTGCTCGAAAACGCCGATCTCAGCCCGGCCGACCGCAAGCTGCTGGCGGGCTTCGCCCGCGGCGAAACGCCCTGATCCGGCGGCTGCCCCATCGGGCGATGAGCGCAGCGGGAACGCACCCGGCTGATCGCACAGCTTCCGATTCTGTTATCGCAATTCGAGAATCTTCGTATATACTTCTCCTGAGTCAAGCTGAAGTTTGTCCAACTAAGCGTACTTCTGGAGCCAATCATCTACAGGAGCGTTCTATGCAGCAAAAATTCCCGTACGCGCGCACCTTCCTGCTGGGGTTTGGGTTCTTTGGCATCAGCCTGATCTGGCCGCTTTTCAATAACTTTGTGCCGATCTTCCTGCAAAACGATTTCGGGCTGACCGCCGCCATGACCGGTTTCATCATGACCTGGGACAACTACATCAATATGTTCCTCCAGCCGGTGGTGGGTGAGCGCTCCGACCAGACCCGCACCCGGCTGGGTCGCCGCAAGCCGTGGATGCTGGTCGGCGCTCCGCTGGCGGCGATCTTTTTTATCCTGGTGCCTGCCATGCGCTCCTGGGTTGGGATCATGTTCGCCGTGCTGCTCACCAACCTGTCGATGGCGCTCTTCCGCTCGCCCACCATCTCGCTGCTGGGCGATCTGTTCCCCTCTCACCAGCGCAGCACCGCCAACGGCATCATCAACCTGATGGGCGGCGTGGGGGCCATCCTGGCCTTCCTGGTCGGCGGCATGCTGTACGAGTTCGGCCGCATCACCCCGTTCGTCTTTGGCAGCCTGGTGATGCTCGCCGGCATCACCCTGGTGGTGCTGTTCGTCAAAGAGCCGCAGCCCGGCGACCTGCCCGCCGCAGACGCCGCTCCGGCCGAGCCAAAGGGCAGCTTCATCGGCCACCTGCGCGAGGTGCTCGAATCGTCCGACCGCTCGGGCGTGCTGATCCTGCTGGCGATCCTGTTTTGGTTCATCGGCTACAACGCCCTGGATACCTGGATCTCCTCCTTTGGGAAGTTCACCCTGGGCATCAACGAGGGCCGCATGGCGGTGCTGAACTCGGGCCTGGCGCTGATGTTCGTGATCTTCGCTCTGCCCAGCGGCCTGATTGCCACCCGCTTTGGCCGCCGCAAGGTGATCCTGACCGGCATCGCCGGCCTGACCGTGCTGTTCCTGTACGGGTTGGTGATCCAGAACCAGGCCATGCTGATCAGCTTCCTGATCCCGGCTGGCTTCTTCTGGGCGCTGATTAACGTCAACTCGCTCCCGATGATCTACGACGTGGGCGGCGATGGCCGCATCGGCGCGTTCACCGGGCTGTACTACCTGGCCTCCAACGTGGCTGCCGTCGCCGGCCCGCAGGTGGTTGGCTTCCTGATCGACTGGACCGGCGGCAATTACCGCATCATGTTCGGCTTCGCCGCCCTGTTCATGGGCCTGGCGGGCGTCTGCATGCTGCGTGTCAAAGAGAAGCGCCTCGCGCCTGCCGTGGTTAAGGCCGCCGCCTGACCTGCGGCGCCGTCTGCCGCCACACGATTGGCTGCCGGATCGTTTATGGCTGTGCTGGACCGACTACACCGTGCCTGACCTCGACCCCCACGCCTGGATCCTGTGGCAGGACGCCAGCTTGCTGGTGGTGGATAAGCCCGCCGGGCTGCCGGTCCTGCCGGAGGGCTGGCAGCCCGGCGCGCCCTATCTCACCGTGCTGCTGACCGCGGTCTTTGGCCGGGTGTGGGTGGTGCACCGCCTGGATAAGGAGACCAGCGGCGTGATGGTGCTGGCGCTGACCGCCGAAGCGCACCGGGCGCTCAACACCCAGTTCGAGCAGCGCCAGGCCGCCAAGCGCTACCACGCCCTGGCGCTCGGCTCGCCCGCCTGGGATGAAACCACCGCCCACCTGCCGCTGCGCGCCGACGGCGACCGCCGCCACCGCACCGTGGTCGACCCACGCCGCGGCAAACCGGCCCTCACCGCGCTGGCTGTGCTGCAGCGCTTCACTGCCCCAGCGGTCCTGCTCGAAGCCCAGCCGCGCAGCGGGCGCACCCATCAAATCCGCGCCCACCTGGCGGCCCTCGGGCACCCGCTGCTCGGCGACGCGCTCTATCAACGTAAAGAGCAGGCCGCGCTCGATCCGCAGGTGATCGCCCGGGTCGCTTTGCACGCTCGCCGGTTGGGCCTGGATCACCCGCTCAGCGGCGAGCGCCTTGAATTCGAAGCGCCCTACCCGGCCGATTTCCGGGCTGCGCTGCAGCGCCTGCAGCCGGCTGCCTCGCTTGCCTGACCCGCTCCCACCCGTGTTAGATCTGTGTTAGAAAATTCGCCCTACTCGGGTGCATTCTTGACGTACGTTCCTGGTGGTGTTATGATTCTTTACCTCGGATTAGCACTCTCGGCCTTCGAGTGCTAAAATATCGCTGGCGCTCCAATTTGAGCGATGGATTTGTATGAAAGACCTGAGCGAACGGCAGAAATTTATCCTGGCCCTGGTCATCCGCGACTATATCGAAACCGCCCAGCCGGTCGGTTCAGCGCGCCTGGTCGACCATTATGGCCTGGATGTCAGTTCAGCCACGGTGCGCAACGAACTGATGGCGCTCACCGAGATGGGCTATCTGCGTCAGCCGCACACCTCCGCCGGCCGCGTCCCTTCCGAAGAAGGCTACCGCTATTTCGTCCGCCAGCTGATGGGTCACACCGAGCTGCCCGACCCCACCAAGCGCACCATCACCCACCAGTTCTACCAGGCCGGGGCTGATATTGACCGCTGGATGCGCCTGGCGGTTTCGGTGCTTGCTCACCAGTCGCAGGCCGCTTCGCTGATCACCGCCCCGCATCCCGAGCGGGCGTTTTTCAAGCACCTTGAACTGATCAACACCCACGGTCGCCAGGTGCTGATGGTGCTGGTGCTGTCCGGCGGCGATGTCAGCCAGCAGATGCTCACCCTGGCTGAGCCGGTTTCGCAAGAGCAGCTCAGTGCAGTGGCCCAGCGCTTCAATACCACCTGCCACGGCCTGGACAGCGATCGCATCGCTCAGGCCGCCGGCGGCGGCCCGCTGGCCGGGCTGGATGCCCTGGAGCAGGACATCTGCAAGCTGGTGCTGGACGAGATGCGCCGCACCGAGCAGGCGCATACCGGCGAGCTGTACCGCGACGGCCTGACGCATGTCCTGGCCGAGCCGGAGTTTGGCGAGGCGACCAGCGCCCGCCGTGCCCTGCGCATCCTGGAAGAGCGCCCGCTGCTGGAAGATCTGCTGCACCGCACCGTGCTGACCAACGATATGCGCAGCGTGCAGGTGTTGATCGGCGGCGAGGGCACCTGGGAAGAGCTGCGCGAATGCTCGATGGTGCTGGCCCGCTACGGCGCGCCCGGCCTGGCTACCGGCACGCTGGGCGTGCTTGGGCCGATGCGCATGTCGTATGGCCGCACCATCTCCACCGTGCGCTTTATGGCCGACCTGCTGAGCGGGTTGGTGGAAGACATGCTGACCGAAGAATAATAACATCCTTGCAAGACAGGAGCGATTGAACCTCATGACGATGGACACCCCGGATACCAACCCCGTTGATGGTGAAGAACAGCAGACCGGCGCCCAGGCGCCGGCGGCCGAAGCCGCCGGTGAACTGGCCCGGGCGCAAGCCCAGGCCCAGGAATACCTGGATGGCTGGCAGCGCTCGCGGGCCGAGTTTGCCAATTATAAAAAGCGCATGGAGCGCGAACAGTCCCAGGTTTACCAGAACGCCGCCGCCGGCGTCGTCCGGCGCTACCTGGTCATCTCCGACGACCTGGAGCGGGCGCTGAAGAACCGCCCCCGCGAAGGCGAAGGCGCCGCCTGGGCTGAAGGCATCGAACTGATCTACCGCAAATTCCAGCAGCTCCTGGAGAGCGAGGGGATTACTCCGATGAACGCCGCCGGGCAGCCCTTCGACCCCAACCTGCACGAAGCCGTCGTGATGGAAGACAGCCCGGAGCACGAAAGCGGCCAGGTTATTGAGGTGCTGCAGCAGGGCTACATGCAGGGCGAGAGAGTGCTTCGCCCGGCGGTGGTGCGGGTGGCCCGCTAGA
>JBJSYW010000523.1:0-4170 GCA_046089985.1 Chloroflexota bacterium | reverse complement strand
CCGGGTGGGGCACAGACGTGCGCGGGCTGCAGGTCGAGATCCTGCCCGGGGCGGTCGAGGTGCAGCGATGAGCCGTGTGCCGGGGGCGCGCTATGCCTGACCTGGTGCAGAGCCTGCAGGGGCGCGACATCGGCTCTCTGCGCATCGTGGCCGAACTGTGGGGGATTGACTTGAAGGCCCCCGACGCGCGCGTGGCGCTGCAGCGCCTGGCGCCGCTGCTGCTGGATGGCGAACTGGCCGCGGAGGTGGTACAGACCCTGCCGGAGGGGGCGCGCCTGGCGTTAGAGGAACTGCTGTCGAATGAAGGACGCCTGCCATGGGCGCTGTTTGTGCGGCGCTTCGGCGCGCTGCGCGAGATGGGCGCCGCCCAGCGCGATCGTACGCGCCCGTATGAAAACTCCCGCGCCACGGGCAGCGAGGCGCTGTGGTACCGGGCGCTGATCGCCCGCACCTTCTTTGACACGCCCAACGGCCCGGAAGAATTCGCCTACATCCCCGATGACCTGCTGGCGCTGCTGCCGTTGGATGATGTGCAGCGCGCCGCCCCGTTGGGTCGCCCGGCTACCCCGGCTGAAAAAGCCTATCAACTGCCCGCCGGCGACCGCGTGTTGGATGACGCAGCCACGCTGCTGGCCGCGCTGCGCATGCCCGCCGGCGATGCCCCGGCCGAGCTGGACAGCTGGTTGAGCGCCGGCCCGCTGGCGCCCTACGCGCTCAGCCCGGCGATCCTGAAAGAGCTGCTGCGGGCGGCCGGCCTGCTGGACCGCTCCAGCAAACCGCTGCCTGAGCCGGCGCGCCTGTTCCTGGAAGCCGAGCGCGGCCAGGCGCTGGCCCGGCTGGCCCAGTCGTGGTTGGGCAGCCCAATTTTCAACGAGCTGCGCCTGCTGCCCAGCCTGGCGGCGGAAGGGGCCTGGCGCAACGACCCGCTGGCTGCCCGGCGCTCGGTGCTGGATTTCCTCTCCAGCGTGCCGGGTTGGATCAGCCTGCGGCGGGCCGAGACCGAGCGTCCGTTTTGGAGCCTGGCGGCGTTTGTGTCCGCGGTGCGGTCGCGCCAGCCCGATTACCAGCGCCCGGCCGGCGATTATGATTCGTGGTACCTGCGCCCGGCGGCGGGCGGCGAGTACCTGCGCGGTTTTGAGCACTGGGACGCCATCGATGGGGAACTGCTGCGCTTCATCATCTGCGGCCCGATGTACTGGCTGGGGCTGGTGGACCTGGCTTTCCCGGCCGCGCCGGACCCGGCTGCCGGCGGGCGCACGCCCGCCAGCGCCTTTCGCTTCTCGGCCTGGGCAGCAGACCTGCTCAACCTGAAGGCTCCCGCCGGCCTGGGGGTCGAGACCGACCCGCTGGTGGTGGGCGCCAACGGCCGGCTGCACATCCCGGCGCGCGCCCCGCGCCCGGCGCGCTACCAGCTGGCGCGCTTCGCCCGTTGGGATCGCCTGAAGGGCGATATCTATCACTACCGCCTGACCCCGGCCTCTTTAGATGCTGCCCGCCGCCAGGGGCTGACAACCGCCCAGCTGCTCAGCTTGCTGCGGCGCTACGCCCCCGGTGTGCCGCCGGCGCTGGTGCAAGCGCTGGAGCGCTGGGAGGCGCACGGCAGCCAGGCGCGGGTGGAGCAGCTGAGCGTGCTGCGCGTGCGTGATCCGGAGATCCTGGCTGCGCTGCGCGCCACGCGAGCGGCGCGCTTCTTGGGTGATATCCTGGGGCCGACGGTGATCGTTGTGCGCCCGGGGGCAATGGACAAAGTATTGGATGCCCTGGCCGAGTTAGGCTACCTGGGAGAGACCGAATGAGCATAAAAGGACCCCTCAAACGCATCGCTATTACGACCGGCGGCGGCGACGCCCCCGGCCTGAACGCTGTGATCCGGGCCGTGGCGTTGGCAGCCGGGCAGCTGGGCTGGGAAGTGTTTGGCATCCGGGATGGGTTTAATGGCCTGCTCTCGCCGGAAACATACGATGACGGCGGGATCATACGCCTGAACCGCGAGCGGGTGCGCGGCATTACGCACCTGGGCGGCACCATCCTGGGCACCACCAATCGCGGCAATCCGCTGCGCTACCCGGTGCGCCAGTTGGATGGTTCGATTGAGGAAGTTGACCGCAGCGATGAACTGATCCGCCTGTTCCTGATGCGCGGCTTTGACGCGTTGATCTCGATCGGCGGTGATGGGTCGATGGAGATCGCTACCCGCCTGGCCGAGAAGGGGCTGCGCGTGATCGGCGTGCCCAAGACAATTGACAACGACCTGGACGGCACCGTGGCGACCTTTGGCTTCGATACGGCGGTTGGTTTCGCGTGCGAGTGCCTGGACCGCCTGCACACCACGGCTGAGTCGCACCACCGGGTGATCGTGGTGGAGGTGATGGGGCGCTACGCCGGCTGGATTGCGCTGGAGAGTGGCATCGCCGGCACCGCCGACGCCATCCTGATCCCCGAGATCCCCTATGACCTGGAGAAGGTGGCCGAGAAAGTGCAGCAGCGCGACGAGATGGGGCGCAAATTCTCGCTGGTGGTGGTGGCGGAAGGCGCCAAGCCGTTGGGCGGCGAGCGCAGCGTCTTGGGGCATGAAGTGGGGCGAGCCGAGCGGCTGGGTGGGGTGGGCCAGAAGGTGGCTGATGCGCTGCAGGAATTGACCGGCAAGGAGACCCGCCTGGTGGTGCTGGGGCACCTGCTGCGCGGCGGCACGCCCACCGCCACCGACCGGCTGCTGGCGCTGCGCTTTGGGGCGGCGGCGGTGCGGGCGTTGAACGAGGGCCAGGCGGGCGTGATGGTGGCGCTGGACCCGCCCAACGTCAACTATGTGCCGCTGGGCGAGGCCACCCGGCGCATGAAGACCGTACCGTTGGACTGCGATACGGTGCTGGCGGCGCGCGAATTGGGCATTTGCCTGGGAGATTAAACCATGACCATACAGCCAGGGCAGGTCTTGAACAACCGCTACCGGATCGATCGCCAGCTGGGCCAGGGGGGCTTTGGCCAAGTGTACCTGGCCTGGGATCAGAACCTGGACGAGTGGATCGCGATCAAGGAGAGCCTGGATGTCTCGCCGGCCAACGAGCGGCAGTTCCGCAGCGAAGCCAAGCTGCTGTTCCGGCTGCAGCACCCTAACCTGCCGCGCGTGCATGATTATTTTGCCGTGCCCGGGCAGGGGCTGTACCTGGCGATGGACTATATCGACGGCGAGAGCTTGCAGAGCAAGATGGACCGCAGCGGCGGGCCGCTGGCGCTGGAGCAGGTGCAGGAATGGATCGGGCCGATCTGCGATGCGCTGGACTACTTGCACCGCCAGCAGCCGCCGGTGATCCACCGCGATATCAAGCCGGCCAACGTGATCGTGCGCAGCGACGGCTGTCCGTTCCTGGTTGATTTTGGCATCTCGAAGTTGTTTGACCCGAACCGGCCGACGACGGTGGGCGCACGCGCCCTGACCCCGGGCTATTCACCGCCCGAACAGTATGGCATGGCGGCCACCGATGCTCGTTCGGATATCTACTCGCTGGGGGCAACGGTGTATCACCTGCTCACCGGGCAAGCGCCGCCGGCGGCGTTGGATGTGCTGGCGGGGGTGGTGAAGCGCTGCGAGCCGCCGCACCTGTTGAACCCGGGACTGCCGCTGCCGTGCAGCCAGGCGATCATGCAGGCGCTGCAGCCTAACCGGGAAGAGCGCTTCAGCAGCGCGGGGGCTTTTAAGCAGGCGCTGCTGCGCTGGAGGCCGGTGGTGGTGCAGCCGGTCGAGCAGCCGGCGCAGGTGGCCCCGGATGCCTTCCCGCGTACGCAGGTTAGCGCTCCCGCCCCGCCTGCACCCGCCGCTCCGGCGGCGCAGCCGGCTGTGCTGCCGGCGCAGCCGCCCTATGCCCCGCCGGGCGGATCGTCGTTCCCGCTGGTGCCGCCAGCGAACACACCTGCTACGGCAGTGGCGCCGTCCAGTGGGCCGCGTCCCAGCGGCCCGCCCGGCGCGGTACGCCCCGGTGGAGTGGCGTATGGGGGCCGGCCGCCAGGAGGCCCGCAGCCCGCAGCGCGGTCTTGGAACGGGCCCGACAGCGCTCCGCTGCCAGCCGGCGGGCGGGTCTTCCCGCTGCGCGGGCTGCGCATGTGGTTGGCACTGGGCGCGGCAGCCGGACTGACGCTGCTGTTGGGCGGCGCAGTGCTGGCGCTGGCGGCGCT
>JBJSYW010000522.1:0-4729 GCA_046089985.1 Chloroflexota bacterium | reverse complement strand
CGGGCTGCCGCGCTGGGCCAGCCGGCGCTGTAGTTCGTAAGCGAACAGCAGGTTGGCCAGCTTGCTTTGCGAGTAGGCGCGCCACGGGTCATAGGCGCGTTCGCCCATCAGATCGGCGAAGTCGATGCGGCCGACCTGGTGCATCAGGCTGCTGACGGTGACCACCCGGCCGGCAGGGGCGGCCTCCAGCAGGTCGAGCAGCAGGCCGGTGAGGGCGAAGTGGCCCAGATGGTTGACCCCCAACTGCATCTCGAAGCCGCCGGCGGTCAGGCGGCGCGGGATGCCCATCACGCCGGCGTTGTTGACCAGGATATCCAGCCGGTCATAGCGCCGGTGCAGCTCCGCAGAGGCGGCGCGCAGCGAAGCCAGGTCGGCCAGATCAAGCGGCAGCAGTTCAAGCGATGCCGCCGGGACCTGGGTATGGATCTCTTGCAAAGCGGCCTGGCCGCGCTCGGGCGAGCGGCAGGCAAACAGCACACAGGCGCCTTTACGGGCCAGTTCGAGGGCGGTGTGGTAGCCCAGGCCGCTGTTCGCGCCGGTGACAAGCGCCAGCTGACCGTTCAGCGCGGGGATATCGGCGGTGGTCCAACGAGGTGAGGTCATGAATTTTTCTGCGGGTTCCTTTATGTTTTTAGAGGCGCTGTGGCGATCCTCCGCGGGCGGCCGGCGATAACCGGGGCCGGCCCGGCCAGGGGATCAGGGGGAGCGCATCAGCACGGCGAGATAGATAGTGAACGGACTGTACTTTACCACAAATGCATCGTCGCCGGCGCTGTCAACTGCGGCATCCGGCCAGCGGTCATAGCCGGAGCCGGCCACGAGCGGGGACATGCCGGATGGGGCCAGCACATCATAAGCCCGGTCAAAGCCGGCCGCGCCGAGGAAGGCATGCCAGCGGTATGTTCCATTGCTGTCCAGGCGGGCCAGGAAGGCGTCATCACCGGAAGCGAAGGCGCGCAGCGGAGCGCCCCAGGAGGCGCGGCTGCCGCCGGCCACGTAGATCGCGCCGGTGGGGTCGACGGCAATCGCCTGGCCATAGTCTTCTTTAACGCTGCCGGCCCCCAGGCAGGTGATCCACTGCAGGGTACCGCTGCTGTTGAGCCGGGCGGCGAAGGCATCGTAGTTGTAGTTGCAGCTGCGCAGCGGCGCGCCCCACCCATCCAGGGTCAGGCCGGTGACGTAGACGCTGCCGGCCGAGTCGACCGCGATGCCTTCGGCGGCCTCGTCTTCAGAGCCGAGGAAGGCCGTCCATAGGATATCGCCGCTGGAATCGACCTTGGCTGCCAGGGCATTGCGGATACCGGCCCCGCTGTGGGCATCGACCGACGGCCCCCAACCGGCCCAGCTGTGACCGGCCAGATACAGGTTGGCGGGGCTGTCCAGCGCCAGGTCGTGCACTTCATCGCCGGTATAGCTGCCGAGGAAGATGTTCCAGGCGATGGAGCCGGTGGAATTCAACTTGACCGCGAAGCCATCGCTGGAGCCGGCGTAGCCGACCAGCGGATCGCCCCAATCGTCCTTGCTGGTGCCGGCGGCATAGATATTCCCGGCCGCATCCACGGCCACGCCGCGCGCCCAGTCATCCCGGTCGCCGCCCAGGAAGGTGTGCCACTGCAGCGTACCGTTGGCATTCAGCTTAGCCACGAAGGCGTCCAGGGCGGCTGTGTAACCGCGCTTGGGGCTGGAGCCCCAGGCGGCGGCAGATTCGCCGGCTACATAGACATTGCCGGCGGTATCGACCGTGATGGCAAAGGCCTTATCATCCTGGCTGGAGCCGAGGAAGGTATGCCAGGCGCGTGTGCCATCCGGGTTGAGCTTTACGGCGAAGGCATCATAGCCGCCGGTATAGGCACGGCGGGGCGTGCCGCCCCAGGCGGCCTGGCTGTACCCGGCCAGGTAGACGCTGCCGGCGCTGTCGACCGCCAGGCTGCGGCCATCATCGTCGCTGGCTGAGCCGGAAAAGATGGTCCAGTCGTAGTCGCGGCCGGAGTCCAGCTCGACCAGGACGGCATCCTTGCCGCCGGCGAAGGTGAGCGGGTAGAGTGTGGCGGGCGTGCCCCAGCCGCGGTTGCTGGAGCCGGCCAGGTAGACATAGGAGTTGGCAAAGCCAGCGGTGTAGCGCAGGCTGAGCCCATAGCAGCGATCATCACCGGGGCCGCCGGCGAAGGTGTGGCTCTGCAGCGCGCCGGCGGTACTGAAGGTCGCGTTGAAGCAGTCAAAACCGGCGGTGTAAGCGGTCTGCGGGTGGCCCCAGCCCCAGGCGGCGTTGGACATGCCGCTGACGTGCAGCACCCCGTCGGACTTATCATACAGCAGGCCGTGAACCTGGTCGTCGCTGCCTGCGCCGCCAAGGAAGGTGTGCCAGGTCAGCGCGCCGGCGGTGGTGAGCTTGGCCAGGAAACCGTCGCTGCCAGCACCGGAGTAGGCGCGCAGCGGCGCGCCGGCAGAAGCCGGCCAGGCGCCGCGGCCCATACCGGCCACGTACAGCCCGCCGTCCACACCCACGATCACGCCGGTGGCTTCATCGTCGCCACTTGAGCCAAGAAAGGTGTGCCAGGACAGGTCGCCGTCCAGTTCCAGGCTGGCGACGAAGGCATCGTAGCCGTCGCGGTGGGCGCGCAGCGGCGCGCCCCAGGTCTCGATCGAACGGCCGGCGACGAAAACGGCCAGGTCGGTGGCGTGGATCGCCTGGCCATAATCGAACAGGTTGGAGCCGAGGAAGGTATTCCACACGACCTCGCCGGTATTGGATTTAATGTTGACGACGAAGGCGTCGAAACCGCCCTGGAAGGCGCGCCGGGGCGCGCCCCAGGTGTGGTCGCTGGTGCCGGTGAGGTAGGATCCGTCGGAGGAGATGGCCTGGGGGTAATCGGCCCCGGAAGAGCCGATGAAGGTGTTCCATACCAGTTCGCCGGTGGTGCGGTTGACCTCGGCGACGAAGAGGTCCGTCTGCCCATGGTGCGGTTCGGTGGGCGCGCCCCAGGTGGCCGAGCTTGAGCCGTATAAAAGCATCTCGCCGGCGGTGGTCCAGGCCAGGCCGGCGGCGTCATCCTGCCCGCTGGAGCCAAGGAAAGTGAGCCATTCGAGGGTGCCATCGATCATGTAGCAGGCCACGAAGACGTCCTTGCCGCCGTTGTGAGGCAGCAGCGGGCTGCCCCAAGAGCGCTCGCTGGAGCCGGCGACGTAAATCCGCCCGCCGCCGTACAGCACCACGGCGGCCTCGTCGTGGCTGGCCGCGCCGAAGAAGCCCAGGTAGACGATGGTGGGGTCGATGACCAGCGGGTAGGCCGGGTCGTAAGGGCCGAGGTCAAAACCGGCCTGGTTGGAGTCCAGCAGGCGGAAGGCAGCCGGGACCGGGCGGCGCTGCCCGGCGATCTCCTGCCACGCCAGCGGGGCGGTTTCGGACAGTGCTTCCTCTGGCAGGGCGATGGACAGGCTGCCGCCGGGCTGCAGGGCGAGCGGGGCGTTGTAATGCAGGCGGATGCGGCCCGGGTCGGCGCCGGGCTGCAGGTAGTAGGTGCTCTGCAGGATGCCATCCGGGGCGCGCCGGTAAACCAGGTCAACTCCGGGCCACAGGCCGGGATATCGCACCTGCTCCTGGCGGGCAGCGCCCAGGTCGCCGGAGGCCGGCTCGAGGGCAGGCTGGACCGGGCGCACGTCGATGAACCCAACCCGCAGCAGCTGCCGGCTGGAGGCCAGGTAGAGTCCGTGAGGATCGAAACCCAGGGCATAGCCGGCAGCGGTCCACTGCAGCAGGGGCGCGCCGGCGGGGACAGGCTGCGGGAGGGACAGCGCAGCGGACGGAAGCGGCCGGTTGAGCAAGGCCGGGGAGAAAGGCACCAGTAAGGAAGCCAACAAAGCGAACGTCAACACCCGCATGGACAGCGGAAAACTCCGCCCAACACAGCGTGCGTACATGGCAGCCTCCTTGGATCCAGGGATCATTCCTGGTGACTCCACTATACAACAGAACCGGTCGAGAATCAACCGGCCTGGCAGGCTGAAGGACGCCTGCCAGGCCGGGAATGGACGGCTGATGGGCTTATGCCTCGTCCGGCGGGTCGGGAGGCGCGGGGAACACTTCAGCCGCGGCGGAGACCGGTGCCAGGGGCAGCGCTTCGGGTTCATCGCCCGGCGCGGCGTCGAGGGCGGCTGCGGCAGAAGCAGGCTCGACCGGGGCGAGATCCACGGTCGGCGGCTCGGCAGGGGCAGGTTCGGGGAGGGCCGCTTCAACGTCAACCGGCGCGGGCGGTTCAGCGGGCTGCGGCTCAACAACGGCCGCAGCAGCGGGCGCTTCTCCGGCGGGTGCGAAATCGACCGGCGCTCCGGCGCCGGCCGGATCATCGCCAACCGCAGCCTCACCGGCTGCGTCTTCTACCGCAGCGTCAGATGCAGCGTCGACGGCAGTGTCAGATGCAGCGTCTACCGCAGCGTCAGCCGCAGCGTCCACCGCAGCGTCAGCCGGCGGTTCGGCGCCCTGGCGGGCGCGACCGCCCAGCAGCCACTGGTCGAGCAGCTTGAGATCATCCTCGGTCAGCTCCCACTGCGCGCCGCTGCACAGGTAGATGGTGTTGCGGCGGAAGGCGGTCGCCAGGGCTTCGGGCGGGTGGGCGTCGGCGGGGGCCATGTAGTCGTGACCACCGTACTGAATGCCGATCAGGATGAACCAGATGCCCTTGCGCGAGATGCTGACGCCGCGCTGGACAGCCAGGTCGCGCACGTACTTGGA
>JBJSYW010000521.1:0-5856 GCA_046089985.1 Chloroflexota bacterium | reverse complement strand
CAGGCAAACGGGGCGGCGAAGGTTCCGCTGACCAGCATCACCCCGCCGCTCAGCGCCAGGCTGAAGGCCAGCAGCCCGGCAGCGCTCAACCGCCCGGCCGGGCGCAGCGCCTCGCCGCGCAGCAGCCCATCCAGCGCATGCGCGCTAAACGCCGCCAGCCCCAGCCCAACCGCAAACAGCCAGCGCGACGGCACGCGCAGCAGGTCCACCAGCGGCAGGCGCGCCAGACGCGCGTAAAAAGGCCCCGCCGGCTCCAACGCCAGCAGCAGCCCCAGCCCGGCCAGCGCCGCCCAGCGCCACTTGACGCGGCCGCCCAGACCGCCGGCCGCGCCCAGGACCACCAACAGCAGCGCCATCTGCCCCGGGTAGAGCATGTATTCGTGAAAACCGCCCAGGTCGGGAAACAGCAGACCTAGCAGCTGCCCGGGCGGCAGAGCGAAGGTCAGGTTGTCGGCGGCGCTCATCTGGCTGCGCGTCGAGCGCTGCGCCAGTTCGAGCAGCGGCAGCAGCAGCGGCGCGGCCAACAGCCCGGCCAGAGCGGCCTGCTCAAGCAACCGGCCCAGCGGGCGCAGGCGGCCCCAACCCGGCGGCAGCGTGGACCGGCGCTCGTAGTCCAGCGCCAGCCGCCAGCCCAGCCACACCAGCCCCGCCAGCGCCCCCCAGCGCGGATCAGCCAGGCAGGCCATGGCCAGGCACAGCGCCTCGCCGCCGCCCGGCCGGCCGGGCGCGCTGCGCCGGGCGGCATACAGCAGCCAGGGCGTCCACGGCACGGCATACAGCAGGGTCAGGTGCCCGGCGCCGAAGTGTGCCGCCAGCTTGGGCAGCGCCGCAAAGGCCAGCCCGCCCCACAGCGCCGCCGGCCGCCCCAGCCCCTCGGCGCGCAGCAGCCGGTACAGACCCAGCCCGCCCCACACCAGGTGGGCAGCCGCCAGCAGGTTCAGCCCCAGCGGCAGCGGCAGCAGCAGCGCCGCCCAGCCGGGCGGGTAGGCCGCCCCCGAGAGCGGGTTGGCAAAAAACGGCCCGCCGCTCAGGATCGCCGGCGACCACAGGAAGCCCTGCCCGTTCCATACCGCCCGCTGCAGGTACAACGCATACGGGTAATGGGTGATCGTCATGTCGGAGAACTGGTCTTCGAGCGACGGATAGGGGAACCCACCGGCGCCCGGCAGATACAACAGCAGGGGCAGCAGCAGCCCCAAGCCCACCGCCCAGGCGCTCCACCCGCAGCGCGCTGGCCGTAGGCCCAACCGCCGCGCCAGGCCGGTCCACCACCCCGCATCAGCCGTTCGATCCGGCCGGGTCATCGCACTACCTGGTACACGCGCACCTCGCCGGCAGTGAAGACCGCCTGCAGCGGCAGCCCATCCGGCAGCGGACCCAGCCGGCGCTCGCGCGGGCCGTAAAGCAGGTAGGCCACCCCGCGCCGCTCCAGGAAGCGGGCCGCCGGTTCATCCCCCACCCGCCCTTGGCGGAAGAACTGCTCCACCGCCTGCTGCTCGGCCGCTGCATTGACCGTCTCGTACGGGTGGCCATAGATCACGCGCCGCCCGCTGAAAGCCGGCACCAGCAGTCCGCTCTCCGGCGCGCCCAGCACCAGCGCTCCGGCCGGGGTATTGGCCTCGAGCCAGTGCAGCGCCTGCCATTCATCACGCTGCAGGTAAATCTGTGGATCGTGCGACAGCGCCCCAAACAACCCGACCAGCACAATCAGCAGCGTGGTGGGCAGCGCCAGCCCCAGGGCCAGCGCCGGCAGGCGCCGCCCACAGGCCGGGGCGCGCCGCTCAACCCAGGCCAGCCCATAGGCCGCCAGCGCCGCCAGCGGGACATACAGCCCCATCATAAAGCGCCGCTGCAGGTTCAACGGCAGGTAAATGAAAAGCAGGCCCAGCGCCGCCCAGATCAGCAGCAGGCGCGCCGGGCGCGGCCCGCGCTGCAGCGCCGCTCCGGCCCCCGGCAGCGCCAGCAGCGCCGCCGGCGACATCGCCGCCAGCACATCCCAGGCCGCCGGGGTGAGGGTCAGGTTTTGGGCGTTCCAGACCGCCAACGCCGGGTGCACCGCCGCCGCCCACTGGGCATACAGCAGCGGGACCGCGCTGCCCAGGCCCAACAGCAGCCCGCGGCGGGTGAGCGCCGCCGCCCAGCCCGTCCGGCCGGGCAGCAGCCCGCCCAACGCCGCCAGCCGCCGTCCGGCAGGCGCCAGGCGCAGCAGGTCAAGCGCCTCCCAGGCCAGCCAGCCGCCCAGCGCCACCCCGCACACCACCACCCCAAATGGCGACAGAACCGCCAGGATCAACGCCGCGGCGAGAACGGCCGCTTCGCGCAGTAGTTTCACCGGGGTCTCCGGGGGCGGCGGGAGCAGCAGCCACAGCATCAGCGCCAGCCCCAGCGCGAAATGCGGCGTGGCGTACATCGACAAAAACGGGTAGGCTTCAGCCACCCAGAAATCCGACAACACCAACCCGGCTGGGAAGGCCAGCCAGCCCAGGCCCAGGCCCAGGCAGGCCAGCGTAAAAGCCCACTCGCGGCGCAGCTCGCCGGGCAGCGTGCGAGCGATGAAATTCCACAGGCTGACCAGCAGCGCCGCCGCCCCCAGCAGCCGGGCGGCGTGGAAGATCAACGCCGGCGGCAGCCCCAGCCAGCGGGCGATATGCCCCAACAGCAGGTAGAACAGGAACAGGTAGGCCCCCTCGCCCGGCTCGGCGCTGAACGGCAGCCGGAAGGTCCAGCTGCCCTGCCACCCCTGGCGCATCTTAGCCAGGTAGCTGTAGCCGTCCTGCGGGTTCATCAAGAACCCGCCAAAGACCGCCGCCTGCCCGCCGCTCAGGGCGGCCAGCAGGTAGGGCAGTGTGACGATGAGCAGCACCAACAGGGAGATCACCTGGACGCGACGGGGCATGGAGCACCTCCGGTCAACTATACATCGGGCTGAAATGTGTGTCAAGCGCAAGCCCACCCTTGCTTTATCACCCATCCGCCTCTATAATCGAGGCAAGCGCCTGCCGCCGGTGGGCGGCCCCCAGCCAAGCAGAACCGATCGAGTGCCCATGAGCCGACCCTTCAAACTCTACCGTCTCCAGCAGATCGACAGCCAGCTCGATTGGATCAACACCCGCCTGGCTGAAATCACCACTGCGCTGCAAGCCAATGAGTCCGTCCGCCAGGCTACCGACGCCGCCTACCAGACCGCCGGCCTGCTGCTGCAGGCCCAGCAGGCGCTGCGCAAAGCCGAAGACGAGGTGCGCCAGCAGCGGATCAAGATCGAACAGACCAATTCGACCCTGTATGGCGGCAAGGTGCGCAACCCCAAGGAGTTGAAAGACCTGGAGAACGAGCTGGCTTCATTGAAACGCTACCTGGGCGTATTGGAAGACCGCCAGCTGGACGCGATGCTCTCTGAAGAGGAGGGCGCCGCCGCCGACCGGGTGGCCCAGGCGGCGCTGCAGCAGGCCCAGGCTAATTTTGACAGCCAGGTGGCCGACCTGCTGCGCGAGCAGGAGAAGATCGGCAAAGACCGCCTGCGCCTGGAAGACGAGCGCCATGCCGCTTCCGGCGCGGTCGCGCCCGAAGACCAGGCCGTCTATGACCGGCTGCGTAAGGCCCGCCGCGGCGTGGCGGTCTCCAAGGTTGTTGAGCGCTCCTGCTCGGCCTGCGGATCGACCCTCAACGCGGCGCTGTTGAACGCCGCCCACTCCCCCAACGCCCTCAGCCTGTGCGACACCTGCGGGCGCATCCTGTACATCGGCTGAGGCGGCGCAAGCCGCACCGGCGCGCCTGGACCGGATAAGAAAGTACAAAACGCGATGGACAATCTGCTCAGGAATTTCGACCGGGTGTCCTTCTGGCTGGGGTTTCTCGCCGCCAGCCTGTTGTGGTTCCTGTTCAGCCGGCTGCGCCCGGCGCTGCTGCGCCTGTGGGAGAATTTCCGCGCCCAGGCAGCCGCCCGCCGCCAGGAACGCAGCCTGTCGGATGAAATCCGCCTGGGCAACGACACCCTGCGCTATGCCCAGCGCTGGCACCTGGCCTCGCTGCTGTTCTCGCTCGACGAAGTGCTGGTGCCGCCGCGCCTGCTGGCCCCGCCCGTCCCGCCGATGGCCTACGACCCGCTGCCCAGCGAAGACATCACCGACTGGGCTATCCCCAACCTGCCAGACTGGCCGGAACTGGCTTCCTTTTATGGCGCGCCCTGGCTGACCCCGCTCGAAGCGCTGCACGGCAGCGGCCACCTGGTGATTATCGGCCAGCCGGGCAGCGGCAAGACCAGCGCCCTGGCGGCGCTGGCCTGCCAGTTGATCCGCAAAGACCCGGCCGCGGCCGACCTGCAGCACACCGTGCCGCTGCTGGTGCATGCCGCCGACCTGCTGCCCTGCCCCAACCCGCAAGACCCGCTGTGCAGCCTGCTTTCGGCGCTGGCTTTCTATGGCTCGTCGATCCCCGAAAAACGCCGCCCGGCAGCGCTGAAAAACATCATCGAGCGCGGCCATGCGCTGCTGATGCTGGACGGGCTGGACGAGCTGGACCCGCAGGCGCTGCAGGACGCAGTGACCTACCTGGAAGCGCTGCTAAAGCAGTATCCCGCGCTGCGCGTGGTGGCTGCGGCCGACCCGCGCGCCCAGGGCAGCCTGGCGCGCCTGGATTTTGTGGCCCTGCCGCTGGCCGCCTGGGGCAGCGCTCAGCGCGCCCTGTTGATCAGCCGTTGGAGCGACCTGTGGAACCGCTACCTGGCCGGCGGCGGCAAACCGGCCGTCGACCCGCTGCTGGTGATCGGCTGGCTGTTGAACAACTCCGAACACCTGACCCCGCTGGAGCTGACCCTGAAGGTGTGGGCGGCCTTCGCCGGCGATTCGCTGGGCGGCGGGCCGCTGGCCGCGCTGGAAGCCTACCTGCGGCGCATGCTGGCCGGCCAGCCGGCCAAGAACCGCAAGGCGTTAGAGCAGATGGCAGCCCAGATCGTGCTGAAACAGCAAGCTGTGACCGAACGCCGCACAGCCCATACCTGGCTGGGCGGCGCGGCCGACCTGCCGGCGGAAGCCGGCGGGGCAGCCGCCGATCCCGCCCGCGCCAAAGGCAAGGGCGCGCCCGAGGAGGCCCGGGCTGAGCGCGTGCGCGCTTCCGGCGCGCTGCCCGATCTGGTAGAGCGCGGCATCATCCAGCCGCACGCCGGCGACCAGGTGACCATCGTCCACCCCGCGCTGACCGGCTACCTGGCTGCCCAGGCGCTGGCAGCCTCCGGCGGCGGAGCGGCAGTGGCAGCGCAGCCGGCCTGGAGTGGTAAATGGCTCACCCTCGGCTACCTGTCGATCCTCGACAGCCAGGCCGCCTGGCTGGAGCAGGTGCTCCAGGATGAGGAAAGCGACCCGCTGCAGGTCGGGCTGATCGAAGCCGGGCGCTGGCTGCGCGCCGCCCCAGAGGGGCTGCCCTGGATCGCCGGGCTGATGCGCCGCCTGGTGGGCTGCCTGCAGCAAGACGGCGCCCCGCTGGCGCTCAAGGCCCGGGCGCTCAGCGCGCTGGTGCTCTCGGGCAACAGCGGCGTGGCCACCCTGCTGCGCCAGGCAGCCGGTCTGCCGCGCGTCGATCTGCGCCAGCTGGCTGCCCTGGGGCTGGGCATGCTGCGGGATGTAAAATCGCTGAATGAGCTGATCCGCCTGCTGGAAGACCCCAACCCGGGGGTCAGCCGGGCGGCCATCCTGGGCCTGGTGGGCATCGGGGATAAGCACGGCATGGAGGCGGTGGCCACGCTGCTGCTGAACGGCGACGACTCGCAGCGCCGGGCGGCCGCCGAAGGGCTGGCTAACCACCCCGAAGAGGGCTACCCCACGCTGGAAGAAGGCAGCGGCGTGGAAGACGCCGCCATCCGCC
>JBJSYW010000520.1:0-18403 GCA_046089985.1 Chloroflexota bacterium | reverse complement strand
AAGCGGCAGCCCGGCGGCAGGTTGACCATGTTCGGCACCGAGCCGGGGATCACCTCCAGCCGCTCTTTGACCTTGCCCAGCACCGGGATCGAGGCGATCAACCCCTGGGTGTAGGGGTGCAGCGGGTTGGCAAACAGCGAGCGCACGTCGGTATACTCGACGATGTTACCGGCATACATCACCGCCACATTATCAGCCATCTCGGCGATCACCCCCAGGTCATGCGTGATCAGGATCACCGCCGTGTCCAGCTCGCTGCGCAAGGCGCGAATCAGGTCCAGGATCTGGGCCTGGATGGTCACGTCCAGCGCAGTGGTCGGCTCATCGGCGATCAGCAGTTCGGGGTTCAGCGCCAGCGCCATAGCGATCATCACCCGCTGCGCCTGCCCACCCGACATCTGGTGCGGGTAAGCGTGGGCTTTGCGTTCGGCGTCTGGAATGCCCACCAGCTTCAGCAGTTCAACCGCCCGCTCCCAGTCCTGGCCTTTGCCCGCCTGGCGGTGGATCTGCAGCACCTCGGCGATCTGGTCGCCGACTTTGAAGACCGGGTTCAAGCTGGTCTGCGGCTGCTGGAAGATCATCGAAATGCGGTTGCCGCGCACCTCGGTCATCTCTTTGTCCGAGAGCTTAAGCAGGTCCTTGCCGTTGAACAGGATCTCGCCTGCCACCGTGCGGCCCGGCGGGCTGATCAGGCGCATGATCGAGAACGAGGTCACGCTCTTGCCACAGCCCGATTCCCCCACCAATCCCAACACTTCGCCATGCCGGACGGAGAAATCCACCCCATCCACGGCTTTGACCACTCCCGCCTCGGTGAAGAAATAGGTTTTTAAGCCTTTGACTTCCAGGATTTTTTCATTGCGAGAAGACGACTTCTCCACAGCCATGCGCGTTACTCCTGCAGCAGTGATGGATAGCAGCAATGGGGGCGCCAGGACCTCAGCCCGGGCGCCCCCACGGTGTTCACACGTTTTCCCTACTTATGCCGCCCGCGCACCAGGCTGAACATTCCCAGGAAGGACAGGAACATCCCCCCCAGTGAAGCGGCATAGGACAGAAAATTCAGCAAGAAGGTCGATTCCAGCACCTTGACCACCATTAAAAGCGGCAGCACGACGCCGGTCAGCATCAGCGCCACGCCAACCAACATCATGTGCCAGGGGTTAAACCTTTCCATCCTCAAATAACCAGCAGGCCACCAGGTGCTCCGGCTCGGTCTGGAACTCCGGTGGGCGCTTGACATTGCAGACGCCGTCGATCATCTTTGCGCAGCGCGGGTGGAAGCGGCAGCCTTCCGGCGGGCGCACCAGGCTGGGCGGTTCGCCCGGCGGCACTTCCTGGAACTCGTCCACGTTCTTGGCGTCTGGGTCCGAAGTAGCTGCCAGCAGCGCCAGCGTATACGGGTGGCACGGATTGTTGATCAGGTCGTTGACGCGCGCCTTCTCGATCACCTGCCCGGCGTACATGACATAGATGTACTCCGAGAAGTAGCGCACCGTCGACAGGTCATGCGTGATGTAGATCACCGCTAAGTGGTGGGTCTCCTGCAGGCCGCGCAGCAGCTTCAGGATCTCGACCCGCACCGAAGCGTCCAGCATCGAAACCGGCTCATCGGCTACCAGCAGCTTGGGGTTCAAGATCATCGCCCGGGCGATGACCACGCGCTGCTGCTGCCCACCGCTGATCATATGCGGGAACTTGGGCAGGAACTCTTCTACCGGCGTCATCTTGACTTCTTCCAGCGCTCTGATCACCCGCTTCAGGCGCTCTTCCTTGTCGGTGATGCCGTTGATAATCAACGGCTCTTCCAGAATGCGCTGGATGCTCATGAAAGGCGGCAGCGCCCCATACGGGTCCTGCTGCACATAGCCGACCTGCGAGCGGTACCATTTCAGGTCCGGGCGCTTGAGCTGGGTCAGCTTCTTGCCTTTGTACTCGATCTCGCCGCTGGTGATCTTGTTCAGGCCCAGGATGGTTTTCATCAGGCTGGATTTACCGCAGCCCGACTCGCCCACCACCACCATCGCCTGTCCGTTCTTCATCTCGAACGAAACCCCGTCCACGGCTTTCACATAGCCGGCGTGCCCAAAGCCAAACCGGCGCAGCTCAAACCAGACGTGCAGATCCTTTACGCTAAGCAGAGTGCCGCTGTGCGCCTCCGGCCCGGCGCCGGTCTGTTCAACTACAAGTGTTGTGTCGGTCATGCATCCTTCTCCCAGGGCTAGGCGTACAGCCAGCACTTGACCAGGCGGCCGTTCTGGTTGATCACGGGCGGCTCTTCCCGGCACTTATCCATCACCAGCGGGCAGCGCGCGGCAAAGCGGCACCCGGTGGGCGGGTTGATCAGGCTGGGCGGCTGCCCGCTGATGAAGTCCAGTTCCACCAGGCTGCGCAGGCGCGGCACCGACGACATCAGCGCCTTCGAGTAAGGGTGCAGCGGCTGGGTGAAGAACTCGTGGTTCTTGCCCACTTCGACGATCTGCCCGGCGTACATCACCGCCACCCGGTCGGCCAACTCGCTGGAGGTGGCGATATCGTGGGTGATCAGGATGAAGCTGGTGGCGATCTCTTTCTTCACCTGCTTGAGCAGGTTCATGATGTTGGCCTGGGTCAGCACATCCAGGGCCGAGGTCGGCTCATCCAGGATGATCAGGTCGGGCACCGCCACCAGCGACATGGCGATCGCCACGCGCTGGCGCATCCCGCCGCTCAACTCGAAAGCGTAGCGCGAGATGAAGTCTTCCGGCACACCCACCCGCTGGAACAGCGTGCGCGCCCGGTCCAAGGCCACGTCCTTGCTCACCCCCAGGTGCACCACCATCGGCTCGGCCACCTGGTCGCCCACCCGCAGCACCGGGTTCAGTGAGTTCATCGCCGCCTGCGGCACCATCGACATCTTTACCCAGCGGATATCCCGGCGGAACTTCTCTTCCTCCAGCTTCATGATATCCACTTCGTCCAGGATCACCTGCCCGGAGTAGGAATCTACGTTGCGCGGCAGCAGGCGCAGCAGCGCCTTTGCCATCGAGCTTTTGCCGCAGCCCGATTCACCGATGATCACCACCGCTTCATTCGGGTACAGCGTCAAGTTCACGTTATCCACCGCCTGCACCACACCGCGGGAGGCCTTGAAATACAGCTTCAGATCCTTGATTTGAAGTAATGCTTTTTCTGCCATCGGATTACACACCTCGTAAGCGGGGGTTGAAGATGCGGTCCAGCGCAAAGCCGAGCATCGCAAAGCCCAGGCCGGTGAACATCAGCAGCACCGCCGGCTCCATGATCCAGTAGTAATAGCCCTTGTACAGCGCGCCGTTGGCGAACGCATCGTTGACGATCTTGCCCCAGGTGGGCAGCACCGGATCGCCCAGGCCCAGCACCGCCAGCGAAGCCTCCAGGAACACATACGAAGGCACCGACGATACCAGGGTGGGGATCAGCAGCGGGATCATGCGCGGGATCAGGTACATGAAGATGATGCGCGAATCGCTGGCGCCGTAGGCCTTGGCCGCTTCGATGTAGGTCGATTCACGCACCTGCAGGAAGATCGCCCGGTACGATTTGATCGAACCGGTGAAGATGCTGAGTAAGATCGTGACTCCCAGGATCACCCAAATGCTGCGTGAATAGAACGTACCGACCATGATCAGGATCGCCAGGAAGGGCAGCACCAGGTTGATCTCGGTGATGCGCTGGATCAGCTCATCCAGCCAGCCGCCGTACCAGCTGCCGATGGCTGCGATCGCCATGGTCAGGATCGACGTGCCCAGCGCCGCCAGCAGGCCGAAAGACATCGCAATCGGCGTACCCCACAGCAGCGCCACCATCAGGTCGCGGCGGGCGTAGTCGGTGCCGGCCATGCCGTACAGCTGGCCGTGCAGCACGAACTCGGCGTCGATGTCCGACTCCGGTTCGAAGGTCAGCCCCTGAATGCGCAGCCGGTAGGCGCCTTTCAATGGCACGACCGGGTCGGAATCAGGCACACCGAATAAGCCGTGCATCACTTCGTCGGTCTTCAGACGGCGGATCAGCTTCTTGTCTTGCGAGAAACGGAAGGTCTGCTCGGCGCCGACCCCGAAATCGGCGATGCGGATCTCGCGCTCGTCGGGGGTGTCCAGGTAGATCGACACGAAGGGCTGCTTGTCTGTGAATTTGGTGTCAAAGTACAGCAGCAGTTCCTGCGGGAAGTCGTCGTATGAGAAGTCGAAGGTGTAGCTAAATTCAATCGTCGAAGTGCCCTGGTCGCCCGGGGTGATGGTCTTGGTGAAATCGCCTTCGCCGCCTTTGAGCGCGAACGACACCGGCAGCTTCTTAGCCGTGAAATAGTTTAACCAGCCGGGTGGGGCATTCTTGGGGTTCTGATACCAGACATCCTCGCCGCCGCGCCACAGGCGGATCGCCTCGCCGTACGGGATCTTCAGCGGGGCGTAAACCGCCAGCGCCACCAGCATCAGGACGATCACCATCCCAAAGATCGCCGACGGATATTGCAACAACTCTTTGAAGTTTTGCTTGATCGCTTTCATGGTTAGCTCCCACCCACTTTAACCCGGGGGTCAACCAGGGCGTAGATGAAATCCAGCACAAACACGGTCAGGGCCAGCAGGTACGCATAGATGATGGTGGTGCCGACGATCACCGGGGTGTCGTAGAAGCCGATCGCCCGGTAGATCGTGCGGCCCAGCCCAGGCCACAGGAAGACCGTTTCGGTGATGGTGGCCCCGGTCCACAGGGCGATTACCAGCAGGGCAAAGTTGGTGATGATGGTGGGCAGCGTGGGGCGCAGGATGTAGCGGTTCTCGATATCGCGCGGGTGCAGCCCCTTGGCCTTGGCCATTTCCACGTAATCTTCGCTGGAATAGATCAGGAAGAAGGTGCGCCAGTTGTAGATCGACAGGAACAGCGAGCTGATCACCAGCGAGCCGCCCGGCAGGATCAGGTGTTCCAGCACGCTGAGCGTGTAATCCAGGGTGTTATCCGGTGGTGGAGCGGAGACCATGCCGCCAAACGGCAGCCACTGCAGCAGCGCAGCGAAGATCAGGATGGCGAAGATGCCGTAAAACCAGGGCGGCACAGCCGAGGTAGGCGACAGGGTAATGACCAACTTATCCCAGAAGCTGCCGTATGAGCGAGACAGGATGAGGGCAATGAAGACACTGAAGAAGAACAGGAACAGGTTCGATGTGCCCATCAGCAGCATGGTAGCCGGCAGGCGCTCCAGGATGATATTACGCACTTCGCGCGAGCCGTTGTCGCTGACCATATTTTGCGCCCGCCCCAGTTTCAACTGCAGCGAGTTGCCCAGGTAGCGGAACGAGCGGATCACAAACGGGGTATCCAGGCCCAGGCGCTTTTCTTCCAGGGCGATCATTTCCTGCGCCATCTTCGCCCGCGCCTCGGGCGAGACCTGCTTATTCGCCGTCATCGCCACCACGCGCATGTTCACCGACTCGCGGATGTCATTGCGCATGATCGTATCAACATAACCGCCCATATTGGCGATCAGGATCGTCAGGTATACCCCAATAACAATGGTTATAAACAGCATCACCAGACGGATGGCCACAAAGCGGCCCACCCGAGAAAACGTGCTGCTGGCAGCTTTCTTTTTTTTGGTTTGCGTGCTGCTGAGCTGGAGGTCGGTCGTCATCGTCTACCCTCAAATTTGCATCGAACAGCTGGATCTAAAAAGAGGGCTTTGGTGCAGCCGCCCAACATATGCGGGCGTCTCATCCCAGAGGTCCTCTTTTTAGCCGCTGGGGGCGCCCGAGATCTCTCCCGGGCACCCCCTGATTTATCCGTTCAGACGGTTATCCCGTCTTACGGAGCGGTCACGAACTCGATGAAGGTGAAGGTCGGCTGGCTGACGGTCAGCGGCACAACCGCGACCTCCAGCTTGTTCGAACCGGCCAGCAGCGCGCCAGTGGTGGCGGCATCGAGCACAATCTTATAGACGCCATCTTCCACCAGCTCGGCGTCCATAACGGCCACGATCTCGCCGTTAGCATTGTACAGCAGGTACTTCACCTGCTTGATCTCAGACGCCGGGTAGGGGGCGTCCTTGTAGGTGACGTAGATATCGAACTGGGCTTCTTCGCCGATCTTCACCTGGCCGGGGCCATCCAGTTCAACATCGGCCAGCTTGGCCTCGCCGAAGGCGGACCAGCGGTCAGCCATGTCGGGGTAGTCTTCGAAGTGCTTGACCACCGCGCTCTTCTCGGTCAGGAAGGCCTGATCCAGGTAGTAGGGACCGGTGCCGATCCAGAAGTGCTTGTGCGCATCGTACCAGGCTTTGACGGCCGCGTAGCGAGCGGTGGCTTCTTCGGTGGTCAGGTACTGGCCCAGGGTGGGCGCGTACGGGATGGTGTTCTCGGCGATGGCGGTGTCCAGGTACTTGGACAGGATCTCGAGCGCCGGGCCACCAACGAAGCTGGTCTGCTCGATTTCCTTCGTGCCGGCCTTGTCAACCGAGTAGGCCAGTTCGCCGGCGCCTTCGGCCGCGTTCGCCAGGGCGATCATCGGCCAGGAGGCTTCCGAGTAGGTGTAGGTCGGGAAGAAGACCGGGATGTTCAGTTCGGCGTCCAGCTGGTAGCTGTCGCTGTAGTACTCAAACACCAACGGGTCGGTCGAGACGATCTTGAAGCCCTTGAAGGTCTGCATGAAGACGTCGTAGGTCGGGACGGCCTGCTCGTCATAGATGGCCGATTCGGGCTTGGCGCGATCGAAGGTCATGATCATGCCCATCACGAAGTCGGCGACCGAGATATTGCTGCCATCGTGCCACTTGACGGTCTCGAACACGTCGGCCGGGTAGTAGACGGTGGTCTTGCGCAGGGCAGTCTGCCCTTCGGGGAATTTCTCTTTGGAGGTGATGAAGACCTGGTTGGTAGCGTCCCAGTCAACCCAGGCATCCTCGGGGACCTGGATCTCCGGTGCGAACTCCAGGTTGACCCAGTCGAGCGTCTTACCGACCGGCAGGCCTTCTTTCACGACCACGTCGGCCTTTTCCATGCGCAGCGGCCAGACCAACCCGGTGTAGGGGTCGTAGACCACTTCGCCATAGCCGCTGCTGGTAGCGCGGATCGCGCCCTGGTCGAAGGCCCAGTTGGAGCCGGCGATCGGGTTCCACGGTTCAGCAAACAGGTCCTGGGTAGCCCAGCGCACCGAGCCGCCCTCTTTGTCTTTGAAGCGCAGCGTGAAGGGGTAGATCGAGGAGCCTTCAACGCCAGCGGCCAGGTCCGAGGTAGCGACCAGGTCGTTAGAGTACGGGATGTAGTTCTTGCCGTCGATCAGGAAGACCTGCAGCGAGTCCTGCAGCGAGAGCTCCAGGGCGCGCTTCATCATCTCATGGCGCTCTTCCAGGGTAGCGTACTGGGCAGTCGCCAGTTTGTCGCCCAACTCCTTGAACTCGGGGTCGGAGACGTTCTGCAGGAAGGCCGGGATGCCCTGAGCAGACGAGTCCAGGTACATTTCCTGGAAGATGTTGCTCTGGTCGCGGTCCAGCACCGTGGCGCTCCAGGCGGCGGTGTACATGTGCCACTGGCCTTCGGTCGGATCGGAGCCGATCCAGATCGGGGAGGCTTCGGAGCCCTTCTTGTACTGGCGGTCGACGGTGAAGCCGATGCTCTCCAGCTGACCGGCAACGTAATCGCCGATCGGCAGGCGGGTGCCGTCCGAGTCGTTGCGGATGATGAAGATCAGGGTAACCGGCTCGCCATTGTAAGTCCACTTACCATCCACCAGGGTGGCGCCCATGGCGGTCATCTCGGCGTCGATAACCTCCTTGGCCTTATCCAGGTTGTAGGCATAGAAGGACTCGAGCTTGCGGGCCGTGTCGGCCAGGTCGGCGTAATCCGGGAACTGGGTGGTGATGGCGAAGAACTTCACCAGCGCGCCGCCCTCGTAGATTTCCTGGTTCAGGTACTCGCGGTCGACCAGCCAGTTCATCGCCTCGCGGACCTTGCGGTTGCTGAACGGGTTGAAGCGCCCATCCGCGAACTCGGGGCCGGCCGGGTTGAACAGCAGGTCATAGTACAGGCCGCTGGAGGTGGAATAGTTCACCCCGGCGTCCTTGATGGCCGGCAGGTCCTTGGAGGACAGGCCGTTGGCATAGATGTCGATCGCTTCGGCCTGCAGCTGGGAGACAGCCGAGTCAGAGCTGACGACCGAGTAGATGATCTCGTCCAGCCAGCCGCCCTTGCGGGTGGTCTGCACCGGCTCGGGGGTCGGGGCCTCGGTTACAACCGGGGCTTCCGTCACAACCGGGGCTTCGGTAGCTGCCGGGGCTTCAGTGGCAGCCGGAGCTTCGGTCGCCGCCGGGGCTTCAGTCGCCGCCGGAGCTTCAGTGGCTACCGGGGCCGGCGCCGCGGCGGGCGCGCAGGCGGCCAGCAGCATGCTGAAGGCAACCAGCAAGCTGAGCACAGTCAACGTATATCGCTTCATTTCTCTCTCCTTTTGTCTGATCCTTGCGGAGTGAATCGGGAAAGGCGCCAAGAGGAATCCCCATCGTCTCTGGCGTACAGATGGTATATGCCTGGACCAAGTGCAAGCGTAAAACGATGCGCCTTTCCTGCCAACCGATATCCCTCAGATAGGGGTATGAACGAATTATAGCATATCCAATCCTGAATCAAGCGGATTATGGCGCGCAGCCATCTCCGTAACTCAGGCTTTCAAGATTGTAAAGGTAGTTTTCAGCTGCCGGGACCGTGCCCAGGCTGCAGAAATCCGGGCGCGCGGCGGCCAGCTTCAGCCGGGCGTACAGCGGCAGCGCCGGCAGGTCTTCGGCAAACACCGCCTGGGCGGCGGCATGCGCCTGGCGATAGGCGTCGCTGCCCGGCAGCGCCAGCTGCGCCTGGCGGCACAGCCGGTCAAACTCCGGGCTGCTGTAGCCGGCGGCGTTGGCCCCGCCCCAACCGCGCGGGTACTGCGGGTACGGGCCGGGGATCTCGGCGGTGGTGTACAACCCGCACGGCGGGTCCACCGGGGCGACCCAGCCGAACTGGGCCGTGCTGAAGGTACGCCCAAACAGCGGCCCGGTCGGCCCGGCAGCAAAAGCCACCTCGTACGGGCGGATATCCAGGTTCAGCTTGACCCCGCACTGCGCCAGGCTCTCCTGCAGGATCGCCGCAGCGCGCTGCTTCTCCGGCTCATCCGTGGTCAGCAGGGCGAACTCAAGCGGCGTACCGTCCGCCGCCCCGGCTGCCCCCTGGGCCAGGCGCGGCGTAGCCGGGTTGCCGTCGCTGTCCTTCCACCCTAGGCCATCCAGCTGCGCGCCGCCCGCCTGTGGGTCAAAAGCATAAGTCTTCAGCCCCGGGTCCAGCGCCGGGTGGCCCTGCGGGGCATAGCTGCTGGGCGGTTGGGCCAGCCCAAAAGCCAGCTCGTCCGCCAGCTTCTGCCGGTCGATGCACTGGGCCAGCGCCTGGCGCAGTGCGCGTGCACCGAACAGGGCCGGCGGAGCGCTGCCATCCGGCGCAAGGGCCGGCAGCAGGTTAAAGTCCAGGTGCTCCCAGGCGCTGCTCACCTGCCAGGCCAGCGCCGCCTTGCCGGCCTGGGCCAGCTCCAGCATGCGCGCCCCGTCCTGCTCCAGGTGCAGGCTCTCGTCCAACACGTCACATTCACCCGCCAGCAGCGCATCAAGCGCTTGCGCGCGGTCGGGCATAAAGCGAAAGACCAGTTTTTCAAACGCCGGCAAGCCCTCGGAGGAGCGGAAATAGGCCGGGCTGCGGCTGAGGGCGATATGGTCCCCCGGGGTCCACTCGTCGATCACGTACGCCCCCCAGCCCAGCGGTTTGCGGGCCGCATTTTCGGCCGTGAGCAGATCGCGCGGCGCGCTGCTGCCCCAGGCATGCTGCGGCAGCGGGGTGAAGAAGAAGGACGGCGCCGCCGAGACCCGGTAACCGGGCAGGCCGCGCCACTCGACGGTCTGGTCATCCAGCGCCTGGTACGATTGGGTGCGGTCCAGCAGTTCGGCTCGGGCGATCGGATACAGGGCGCGCGCCACGTCGTACGAATAGACCGAGTCAGCCGCGGTAAGCGGGGCCCCGTCCGACCAGGTGATCCCGCTGCGCAGTTTGAAGGTCACCGCCAGCTGGTCCATCTGTACCGGCGCCTGCCCGCTGTAGACCTGCGCGCAGCCCGGCTCGGCGCAGCCCGCCGGCAGGTACGATACCCCCTCACTCAGGCTGGTCACCCGTCCGTTGACGTCTACCAGCGCCTGCCCGAAGGCCAGCTCCACCGGCGCCAGCGCCAGCCCACCGTTCTCCAGCGTGGGCATCGCTTCCAAAATCACCGGTTGGTAGGTGTAATTCACCACGTCAAACGGGCCGTCATAAATTGCCTGGCGCACGCTGCGCGCCGCCGCCGATTGGTCGCCATACAGGAACAGCGACCCCGGCTCCTGGCCCATGCACACCGTCAGCAGCCGATCGCCTGCCGGCGGCGCAGCCCCAACCGCCGTGCCGGCGGGAGCGGGCTCCACCACCACCGTAGTGGGCTGCGCCTCCGGCTGCGCCGGGCGATAATTACATGCCAGGGAAACGCCGACCATCAGGGCCGGCAGCCACATAAATCGCAGCAGTGCTTTGCGCATCGATTGGAATGGAGGGAACAGCCGCGCGCCTCAGGAGGCGGTTTGGAAGATCGTCGCCAGGTTGGCGGGCCAGGAAAGCGACATCGTGAACGATCCCCGGATCCATTCCCCCGTATAGTAACCAACCAGGCGGTGATGGGCATATTCGTGCACCACCTCGCGGGTCTGGAAGTACTGCGGCTCCTGGTAAGCATCCGAACTGCCGGCCGCGCTCACCACCTGCTCGCGCGGCGGTGGGCTGGCCTGCCGGCCGGCGACCCAGTTTTTTAGATTCCGGCTGATATAGTGGTCCATCTGGCTGTCGTCCATTGGCAGCACCCTTTAAATCGATCTTGGTAAAAGTTAATTGATTTCCAGATTGGCCAGCGCATCGCTGTCGCCCAGGTTTTCGATCCCCAGGCTGCTTTTTAACGCGCTGCGCCCGTAGTGCAAGCGCGATTTGACCGTGCCCACCGGAACCTCCAGGATTTCGGAGATCTCCTGCAGCGATAGGTCATTCAAATAGTACAACACAATCACCACTCGCTGGGCAAACGGCAGGCGCGAAACCGCCTGCTGCACCCGGTCCCACTCGTCTTTCTGCTCGACCATCTCATGCGGCGAAGGCTTTGAACCGGCCAGCCAATCGGCCAGGTCTTCCAGCGGCTGCAGCCAGCGCCGGTTGCGTTTGATCCAGGTATACGACAGGTTAACCGTCATGCGGTACAACCACGGCTCCAGCGGGCGCTGCGGGTCGATGCGATCTGAAAACCGGAACAGGCGCAAAAAGACATCCTGCACAAGGTCGGCCGCGGCGTCGTTATCGCCGGTGATCACCAGCGCGGTGCGGTGCACCATGCGCTGGTAGCGATCGTACAGCTCGCCCAGGGCATCCAAACGCTTCGCTTGTAACTGGTAAACTAATTCCTGGTCAGCAGTGTTGGCCATACACATACCTGATTTCCACACAGTATCTAATAATCATACCATTAAATAGAAGTCGAGGTTCAAACGCCGGATAAAAACCGGCGAGTTTTACCTGCTGGCAGGCAAAACTCGCCGGGAGAGCGTATACCGTTAGCGGCAGGGCTTACTGCGTGCCGCGCATGCGCGGGTCAAGCGCATCCCGCAGACCGTCGCCCAGGAAGGTGAACGCCAGCACCACCAGCGCAATGCAGATCGCCGGGGACAGCAGCATCCACGGTTGGGCGTTGATGGCGGTCTGCCCTTCCAGCAGCAGCGCGCCCCAGGAAGTGACAAAGAACGAGGTCGGGTCGGTGGCGGGTCGCAGGCCCAGGCCCAGGTAGCCCAGCGTGGCTTCGGAGATGATCATGCGCGGGATGTCAAACGCCGCCGAGACCACCAGCACGCCGATGGTGTTGGGCAGCAGGTGGCGGCTCATGATGCGCGGAGTCTTGGCGCCGATCGAGCGCGCCGCCTCGATGAACTCTTTCTGCTTCAGCGAAAGCACCTGGCCGCGCACCAGGCGAGCCACGCCCACCCAGTTAACGATCGCCAGGGCTATAAATAATAGAAACAGCCCGTTTAACAAGTTCCCGATCCAGGTGTCGCGCAGCGCCACCATGACGATGATAAAGAACAGCAGGTCGGGGAAGGCGTAGATCACGTCGGTCAAACGCATCAGCAGGTTGTCGGTGCGCCCGCCGATATACCCGGCGATCAGGCCCACGATGGTGCCCACCAGCAAGATCACGGTCGTGGGGATGAAGCCGACGATCATCGAGACGCGCGCCCCGTAAATCACCCGGCTGAGCACATCCCGGCCCAGGGTGTCGGTGCCCAGCAGGAAGTCCGGGTTGCCGGACTTGCCGGTGGAGGCCCGTTCCACCCAGGCGGGCGGAAGGTAGTCTTTCCCGCTGTTCAACTGCAGCGGGTTATGCGGCGCGATCGCAGGCGCAAAGGCCGCCACGATCAAGAAAAAGGCGATGATCACCATACCAAGCACAGCCGCCTTGTTGCGGAACAGGCGCTGCAGCGCTTCCTGTCCCAGGCTGCGCCCCTTGGGCATCACGCTCAGATCAACAATATTGCTCTGCGGGGTTGTCGATTCGATAGACATCTTTTACCTCTGCTCGGTTAATCGTTCAGGCGAATGCGCGGATCAACCAGCACATACACGAAGTCAACGCTCAGGTTTGCCACAGCCACCAGGAACGCGTAGATCAGGGTAGTGCCCATGATCATCGAATAATCGCGCTGCTGGATCGCCTGCACGTAAGCCCGGCCCATTCCGGGGAAGCCGAACATAGTCTCGATAATAAACGAGCCGGTCACCAGGCCCGCCAACGCCGGGCCCAGGATGGTGATCACCGGGATCAGGGCGTTCTTGACCATGTGCACCGTGACCACCACCCGCTCGGTCAGGCCCTTCGAGCGCGCCGTGCGCACGTAGTCCTGGCGCAGCACTTCCAGCATCGAAGTGCGCATCAGGCGGGCGCTGTAGGCCAGCGTGCCGAAGCCCAGCACCGTGGCGGGCAGGATCCATACGCGTGGATCGGTCCAGCTGCGCGGCACCACGCTGACCATATGCAGCCAAGAGGCGAAGATAATGATCAGGAAGATGGCGATCACAAAGCTTGGCACCGAGATCCCCACCGTTGCGATCAGCAGGCTGACATAATCGATCACGCTGTTCTGCTTCAGCGCTGCGAAGGTGCCCAGCGGGATACCGATCAGGATTGCCAGCGACAGGGCGATCAACCCCAGGCGCATCGAGTAGCCAAAGCGGCTGTAGTAGAACGGCTTGCCTTCCGGGGCTTCGAAGAGGATATCCTGCACATCCCGGCCGCGGGTGCGGTAGGACGGGCCCAGGTTGCCGCACACCAGGCCGCACTCAAACTCGCCCTTGACGTTGACATCCCCCACCATGTAAGCCATGAACTGCCGCCAGAGCGGCTTATCCAGCCCAAAGCGCTGGTTCAGCAGTTCCTGGGTGCGCGGGTCCACCTGGCGAGCGCTCAGGTCGCGGTCCCACGGGCCGCCGGGCGTGTTGTGCATCAGGACGAAGGTGATCGCCCCAACCACAACCAGCACCGGGATCAGCCAGAGCAGGCGTCGAATAATGTAAGTTAACATACGCTCTCCAACCTCCGAAATTTTTCGTTTTGTGGTCTTGCTCCGCATCTTACCGGCGGGGGGTCCGGGTAACCTGCGGAGGAAGAGCGCAAAACCGGCTGCTGCTCTGGCCGACCCCATGCAGGGGCCGGCCAGTCTATTTACGGATGAAGCTCACTGCACCGGCCCGACCTGGATGGTCAGCGGGTCGACCTGGCCCGGCCAACCGGAGTCCATTGGGGTCTCAACATACCCGATGATCCACGGTTTAACCAGGTAGTGGTTGACATTGTTCCACATGAAGGCCGCCGGCAGGTCGTCGGTCAGCAGATCCTGCGCCTGGGCGTACATATCCATACGCTGGGCCGCGTCGACGGTCGAGTCGGCCTGGCGGGTCAGGGTGTCAAACTGCTCGCTGGTATAGCCCAGGTCCTTGGCGAACTCGCTCTCAGAGTACCAGTAGACCGACAGCCAGTTCTGCGGGTCCGGGTAATCGGCGCACCAGCCCAGGATGTACATCTGCGGCGAGGTGGTCGGGTCCTTGGTCAGGGCGGTGAAGGTGGTCGGCTCGACCGGGTTGAGCACCACGTCAATGCCCAGCACTTCTCGCCACTTGGCCGCCAACCACTCCCAGCGGGTGCGGTTGCGCGGGGTATCGCCAAAGGTGGCTACCACCTCGGGCAGCGCTTCGATCGAGCCGTAAGACGACTCGGCGATGGCCTGTTTGGCCTGCTCGGGGTCGAAGCCCCAGCGGGTTTCGCCCTCTTTGTAGCCCGGGAAGCCCTGCGGGATCCAGGTCAGCGTGGGAGAGCCGACGCCCTTCAGCACATCGGTCACCCAGCCCTGGCGGTCCAGGGCATAGGTAAAGGCTTCGCGCACCTTCTTGTCATTGAAGGGTTCTTTGGCCAGGTTAAAATCCAACGAGAACGTGCACGAACCGGGGTAGACGCGCTTCTCAGCCGAGAGGGTTGGATCGGCATCGATCGTTCCCAGGTCTTCGGCGGCGAAGGTGATGATATCAAACTCGTTATTGCGATACGCCTCGAACGAAATGGCGCTGTCGGTAACGTAGGAATATTCGAGGTCATAGCTGGGGGCGCCGCGCCAGTAGTTGGCATTGGGGACAAAATACCCCACCACGAACGGCTCCAGGCGCTGCAGCACAAACGGGCCGTTGCCGACCTGGTACTTGGATGAGTTCCACCAGTTATCGCCGCCCTCGGTGATGCCCTCTTCCTTGGCCGGGTAGGTGACCCACAGCGACATGACGGTGTGGAAGTACGGGGCCGGGTGGGTCAGGCCGATCTTCAGCGTCAGGCAGTCGGCCTGCTCGTAGTCGGCGCACGGCGCGCCGGCGGCGTCCAGGGCCTGGACCTTGACATTGGCTTTCAGGGCTTCGGCGTCATAATCGGCGGCAGCCGGGTCGGCCGAGCGCCACTCGGCAGCGCCGGCGATATCGTCGGTGATCTGGGCATACTCACCGGCCGTCTCCGGGTTGATGTTGCGCAGGATGGCGTACTCGAAGCGCTTCGCATTCAACAGGCTGCCATCCGAGTATTTCAGCCCGGAGCGCAGCGTGAAGGTCAGCTCGGTGGCGTCGGCGTTGTACTCCCAGCTCTCAGCCGCGCCGGGCACGGTCTCCAACTTCTCATCCAGGCGGGTCAGGCCTTCGTAGATCATCTGCAGGTGAGCGATCTCGTTGGCGAAAGACGAACGCTGCGGGTCGATAATATCCGGGTAAGTTTCCAGGTTGATGCGCAGCACCGCGGGTGTGTCCCCCGGCTGCTGCGGCTCGGGCGTAGCGGTCACGATAACGGTCTGCCCTTCAATCTCGACTTCCATGGTTTTGACCACTTCAACGGTCTTAACCACCTCAACAGTCTCCGGCGCGGCCGGAGATCCGCAAGCAGCCAGAAACATGCTTGCGACGACAATAAGGGAAAGTAAGGGAAACAGTTTGGTCTTCATACGTTCACCTGCGATATTTACCGCCGGTGGTTTCAAAAGGTTCATAAGAGCGCTACTGGCCGGCCCGCACATAACCAGCAGACCGGCCAGTAGATCATCTCAAGCAATAGTGGACTTAGCTCGTTGAGCCGGGTCCAGCGATTACACTACGGGATCGCCGCGGTGTCGATGGTGATCGACAACGGGACTTTCTCGCCCATCCAGCCGGAGTCCTGCGGGGTCTGGACAGCGCCCTTCACCCACGGCTTGACCAGGTAGGTGTTGACGTTGTTCCACATGAAGGCCACGGCGGCCTGGCTGACCAGCAGATCCTGCGCCTGCTGATACAGGTCAGCGCGCTTGGCGGGATCCAGCTCGACGTCGGCGGCGTTCACCAGGGCGTCAAAGTCGGCGTTGGAGTAGCCAATCCGCTCGCCAAAGCCACCGGTCTTCCAGTAGACCGACAGCCAGTTCTGCGGATCGGGGTAGTCAGCGCACCAGCCCAGGATGAACATCTGCGGGGCAGTGTTGATGTCCTTGGTCAGGGAGGTGTAGGTGGTGGGCTCAACCGGGTTCAGCTTGATGTCGATGCCCAGGACCTCTTTCCACTTGGCAGCCAGCCACTCGTTGCGGGTGCGGTTGCGGGGGGTGTCGGAGAAGGTCGCCACGATCTCGGGCAGGGCTTCGATCGAGCCATAGGAGGACTCGGCGATCGCCTGCTTAGCCTTTTCGGGGTCGAAACCGAAGCGGGTCTCGCCTTCCTGGAAGCCAGGGAAGCCCTTCGGGATCCAGGTCAGGGTCGGGGAGCCCAGGCCCTTCAGAACGTCGGTCACCCAACCCTCGCGGTCCAGGGCGTAAGCGAAGGCTTCGCGGACCTTGGGGTCAGTGAACGGCTCTTTGAGCTGGTGGAACATGACGGCGAAGGTGCAGGCGCCGGGGTAGATGTTGGCTTCCTGGTTCAGCACCGGGTCGGCCTGGACGGTGGCCAGGTCTTCGGCAGCCAGCGGGACGATGTCGAACTCGTTGTTCTTGTAGGCCTCGAAGGAGACGGCGCTGTCGGTGACGTACGAGTACTCCAGGTCATAAGCCGGAGTGCCGCCCCAGTAGTTGGCGTTCGGGACGAAGTAACCGCGCACGAACGGCTCCAGGCTGTCGAGCACGAACGGGCCGTTGCCAACCTGGTACTTGGAGGAGTTCCACCAGTTCTCGCCGCCCTCGGAGATGTTCTCTTCCTTAGCCGGGAAGGTCACCCACAGGGACATGACGGTGTGGAAGTAAGGAGCGGGCTTGGACATGCCGATCTTCAGGGTCAGGCAGTCGGCCTGTTCGTAGTCGGCGCAGGGGGCGCCGGCGGCGTCCAGGGCCTGGACCTTGACGGCGGCCTTCAGGGCCTCGCCATCGTAGCCTTCGGCGGTCGGGTCAGAGCCGCGCCATTCGGGAGCGCCAGAGATCTCGTCCGTGATCGCGGCGTACTCGCCGGCGGTCTCGGGGTTGATGTTGCGCAGCAGCGAATACTCAAAGCGCTTGGCGTTCAGCAGCGAGCCGTCGGAGTACTTCAGGTCGGAGCGCAGGGTGAAGGTCAGCTCGGTAGCGTCGGCGTTGTATTCCCACTTCTCAGCGGCGCCGGGGACGGTGTTGAGCTTGTCATCCAGGCGGGTCAGGCCTTCGTAGATCATCTCAAGGTGAGCGATCTCATTCACGAAGGACGACTTCTGCGGGTCAACGATGTCGGGGTAAGAGCCGAGGTTGACGCGCAGCACAGCCGGCTTCGCAGCGGGCTGATCGGGGGCCGGGGTGGCGGTGACGACCACGGTCTGGCCTTCGACCTGGACTTCCACGGTCTTGACAACTTCCACGGTCTTGACGACCTCAACCGTTTGCGGCTGGGCCGGGGTGGTCGCGCAGGCGGACAGCACCATGCTGGCCAGAACCAACAGCGAAACCACGATGAACAGTTTGTTACGCATGTTTCTTCTCCTCAAGATTGAATAGAGTGAACTTCGTTAACAGAAATATTCAGTTGTTACAGCCTAAGCGTGCGGGCACCACCTCCTTAGATCAATCTCAATCACGGTAGAAAGTAGCAAAGCCAGGCCATACAGCCGCGTCAGGCAGCCGCACGGCGCTAGACCAGGTGGCAGGCGACCCAATGATCGGCCGCCACTTCCCGCCAGGCCGGCACCTGCTCGGCGCAGATGCTGCGGGCCAGCTTACAGCGCGTGCGGAAACGACAGCCCGAAGGCGGGTTCACCGGGCTGGGCACGTCACCTTCCAAAATGATGCGCTTGCGGTTTTCTTCAATATCAGGGTTCGGCACCGGCACAGCCGAAAGCAGCGCCTGGGTGTACGGGTGCAGCGGGTGGTTATACAACTCATCGCGCGGCGCCATCTCCGCCAGCATCCCCAGGTACATCACCGCCACCCGGTCGCTGATATGGCGCACCATCGACAGGTCATGGGCGATCACCAGGTAGGTCAGGCCAAAGCGGTCCTGCAGGTCTTCCAGCAGGTTGATCACCTGGGCCTGGATCGACACATCCAGGGCCGAGATCGGCTCGTCGCACACCACCAGGTCGGGCTGCAGGGCCAGGGCGCGGGCGATGCCGATGCGCTGGCGCTGCCCACCGGAGAACTCGTGCGGGAAGCGGTTGGCAAACGACGGGCTGAGCCGCACGGTGGTCAGCAGTTCTTTGACCCGCTCGCCCATATTGGCGTCTTTGGTCACCAGGTCGTGCACGATCAGCGGTTCGCTGACGATCTCAGCAATGCTCATGCGCGGGTTCAGGCTGGCATAGGGGTCCTGGAAGATCA
>JBJSYW010000519.1:0-3746 GCA_046089985.1 Chloroflexota bacterium | reverse complement strand
CAGCAGGCCCAACTGCGCAGCGGCCCGCTGGCGCAGGTGGTGTGCAGCGGCGGCGACAGCTACGCCTGCAGCTACTACGCCGGACGCTTCGGCTTCCAGCCGGTCTCGCCCGCCGAAGCCGCCCAGGCTGGACAGGATGTGTGGTGGATGCAGACCTTTATCGGGCGCGAGCAGGGGCCGGCCGATGCGCTGGGCCAGGCGCGCCAGGCGCTGGGGGCGGGCCAGGTCGGCCAACCCGGCGAAACGCTGCTCACCCAGGCGCAGGTGTTCCAATACGGCGAGCAGGACCCCGGCGTGCGGGCGTTAAAACAGCGCCTGGCTGGGTTGGAGGACTACCAGTACCGCCTGGTGGTGTACTGGTTCCAACGCTCGGGGCGTTGAAGATAAATTTTAGCAAATGCGCGGCAATAGTTCGCCGGCCCCGGCGAAGTTACGCCCGGTTAGCAAATGCGCGGCAATAGTTCGCCGGCCAGCCGGTCGACGATGCGCGTGCTGCCCAGGCGGGTGCGCATCAGCACCCGGCCGGCTGGAGCGGCAGTCACCCGCCCGACCAGCGCCGCCTGCGCGCCGTACGGGTGGCCGCGCAGCGCCTGCAGCGCCGCCTCGGCCTGTTCCTGCGGCAGGATCACGATCAGCTTGCCCTCGTTGGCCACGTACAGCGGGTCAAAACCCAGCGCTTCACAGGCGGCGGCCACTTCCGGGCGCAGCGGGGCCGCCCCCTCGTCCAACGTGATGCACACCCGCGACTGCAGGGCGATCTCGTTCAGCGTGGTCGCCAGACCGCCGCGGGTCGGGTCGCGCAGCACGTGCACGCCCGGAGCAGCTGCCAGCAGTGTTTCGATCAGGCCGTTCAGCGGGGCCACGTCAGAGCGCAGGTCGATCTCGAAGCCCAGCTCGCCGCGCGCCGCCAGCACGGCGATGCCGTGGTCGCCCAGCGTGCCCGAAACCAGCACCACGTCGCCCGGGCAGGCCAGCGCGCCGCCGATGGCGCGCTCATCCGGGATCTCGCCCACACCGGTGGTGGTGATGTACAGTCCATCGGCCTTGCCGCGCTGCACCACCTTGGTATCGCCTGCCACCACCTGCACCCCGGCTTCGCCGGCCGCCTGGCGCATCGAATCGACCACCCGCTCAAGCAGGGCGATCTCCAGCCCTTCTTCCAGGATAAAGCCGGCCGTCAGGTAGCGCGGGCGCGCGCCCAGCATAGCCACATCGTTGACCGTGCCGCACACCGCCAGCCGGCCGATATCGCCGCCCGGGAAAAACAGCGGCCAGACCACGTGGGCGTCGGTGCTGATCGCCAGGCGCCCGCCGGGCAGCTGCACGCCGGCCGCGTCGTCGCCCTGGCGCAGCCCGGGACTGTCCAGGCGCGGGGGAAAGACCCGCGCCACCAGGTCGTGCGACATCTTGCCGCCGCTGCCGTGGCCCATCACAATGCGCTCGCTGTGCGCCAGCGGCAGTGGGCAGACCGCCCCTTCGAGGGTGATGTTTTCAGTCATTCGATCGCGCTTTCTGTTCGAACAGGCCGCGCTCAGGCCGCCTGGGCAGCCGGGTCGCGGTAGCGGTAATAGGCGGCGCAGGCGCCTTCCGAAGAAACCATTGTAGCGCCGAGCGGGTTCTCCGGGCGGCACAATCGGCCAAAGGCCGGGCACTGGTTGGGCTTGCGCAGCCCCTGCAGCACCTGCCCGGCGATGCACTGTGGGTTCTCGGCCGGCTGGATGCCCTGCACGTCATAGCGCATTTCGGCGTTATACGCGGCGAACTCGGGGCGCAGCCGCCAACCGCTCTGCGGGATCGGGCCGATGCCGCGCCATTTACGGTCGCAGACTTCAAACACGCGCTCGATCACCTGCTGCGCGCCGGGGTTGCCGGCCTCGCTCACCAGGCGGGCATAGGCGTTCTCCACGTCCACCCGCCCACTCTCCAGCATCTGCACCGTCTTCAGGATACCCTGGGCCAGGTCCAGCGGCTCAAACCCGGTGACGGTCATCGGCACGCCATAACGTTGGGCGATCGGCGGGTACGCTTGATAGCCCATCACCGCGCACACATGCCCGGCGAGCAGGAAGCCCTGCACCCGGTTGTGCGGCGAGCCGAGGATGGCGTGGATGGCAGGCGGCACCAGCACGTGCGACACCAGCACACTGTAATTGGTCAACCCCAGCGCCTGGGCTTGCAGCACGCTCATCGCGTTGGCCGGGGCGGTGGTTTCAAAGCCGATGGCGAAGAACACCACCTGCCGGTTGGGGTTTTGCTGGGCCAATTTGACCGCGTCAAGCGGCGAATAGACCACGCGCACGTCGCCGCCGGCGGCACGCACCGAGAACAGGTCACGCTGCGAGCCGGGCACACGCAGCATGTCCCCGTAGGAGGTGAAAATCACCCCCGGGCGCGCGGCGATGTCCAGCGCCTTGTCGACCAGTTCCAGCGAGGTGACGCACACCGGGCAGCCCGGGCCATGCACCAGCTCGATCTGCGGCGGCAGCAGCTGGTCCAGCCCGTGGCGCATGATCGAGTGAGTCTGCCCGCCGCAGATTTCCATCAGCACCCACGGGCGGGTGACTACCCGGCGGATCTCGTCCATCACCTTCAGGACCAGGCCCGCATCCCGGTATTCTTCCAGGTATTTCATCCCGCGCCGATCTCCTCCTCGAGCGAACCGATCTCACGCAGCAGGTCGAGGGTCTCCAGCGCTTCCTGCTCGTCGAGCAAGTTCAACGCAAAACCGACATGGATGATCGTGTAATCCCCCACTTTGGCTTCCGGCACATACGCCAGGCAGACCTCGCGGAACACCCCGCCGAAGTCGATTTTGCCCATCTGCAGGCCGTTTTTTTCAAAGATATCGACAATTTTACCGGGCACACCCAGGCACATCTTCGCCTCCAAATTCACGCCGCCAGCGCGGCTGCCACAGCGGCCTGCCCCAGGGCCAGCCCGCCGTCGTTGGCGGGCGCCTGGCGGTGCAGGTAGATCTCAAAACCGCGCTCGTGCAGTAATCCGACTGTTAAGGTCAACAAAAACATATTCTGCCACACCCCACCGCTGAGCGCCACCGACGTTAATCCTGTTTCCTGGCGCAGTCTGTCACATACATCGCACACCAGGCGGGCGATGCTGCTGTGGAAACGAGCGGCGATCACCGGCTGCGGCGCGCCGCGGCGCAGGTCGTCGACCATCGTGCGCAGCAGCGGGGCCGGGTCGACCACCAGCGGGCCGGCGGGCGGGGTGGGGTCGAGCGGGCAGAGGTAATAACCCGGCTCACGTCCGGAGGCGATGGCTTCCAGCTCGATCGCCGCCTGGGCTTCATAGGTGGCTTGCTGGCGCACGCCCAGGATAGCTGCGGCGGCGTCGAACAGCCGGCCCATGCTGGAAGTCAGTGGGGCGTTGGCGCCGCCCTGCGCCTGGCGGCGCACGACTTCAAGCGGCGGCAGCGGGCCGCCCAGCCCCTGGGCATGGGCGACCGGCGGCAGGCCGGCCTGCCACTCGATGCCGGCGGCGTACAGCCAGCTCAGCGCGATGCGCCACGGCTCGCGCACCGCCCGGTCGCCGCCAGGCAGCGGCACATAGCGCAGGTGCGCCGCCCGGCGCACGGCGCGGTAGCCGCCGACCAGGAATTCACCGCCCCAGATCGCCCCATCATCGCCATAGCCGGTGCCGTCCAGCGCCACGCCGATCACCTGGGTTTCCAGCGGCAGGCCGTTGTCGGCCAGGCATGCGGCGATGTGGGCGTGGTGGTGCTGCAC
>JBJSYW010000518.1:0-2878 GCA_046089985.1 Chloroflexota bacterium | reverse complement strand
ACGCTCAGGAACAGCGCCACGGTACAGACCACGATCACCGGCAGGATGGTGCGCAGCTGGCGGTTCAGGTAGCTGTCGGCGCCGACGCGGATCGCATCCCACACCTTAATCATCTCTGCTTCACCGCGGTCCTTCTTCATGACCAGGTTACGCAGCAGCCAGGCATACACCAGGCTGATGATAGCCGTGATCACCACGGCGATAATGGCAAGCTGCTCGAAATCGTTGAGACCATGTCGTGCCAGACCCAAAATGTTCATCGCTTCTTTTCCTCTTTTAACATTGTGATTAGAAACTGCCAACGGAAATGAACCAGCCCGCGCCGGCGGGCGCGGCCAATAGAGCACACAGACTCTTCTCCCTGGGCTCTGAATTGGTTAATTTGTGGGTGGGGGCGTCTCATTCGTCCGAACATCTCGCTGCCAGGAACCTCACTGATAAGAGTGTTGTAATGCTGCAGAATGAGAAACTTTGATTAATTAGAGGATTGAGCACGACACTGCTCAGGCGCTAATCTTACCACGCTTTCAGCGATTTTCAACAATTTCCTCGAAAGATTTGTCCGACAATTGACATTCCACCTATTGTCTGTTACACTTATTGTCAGACAAATCACCACCGAATTTAATTCTACTTGATCCCGGGCAATCGGACAATAAACCGGTTGGCGATCATGCGCCGGCCGGACAAAGCAAACAAAATTTCGAAAGCCGACAAGCCTATGACCACCCTACTCGTTCGGAATGCTGCCGTTCTGGTTACGATGGATGATCGCCGGAGGGAGATCCCTGATGGCGGTCTTTTTATTCGAGACGGCCTGATCGAGCAAGCCGGCCCCAGCGCCGAGCTGCCCAGCGAGGCCGACGAAGTTCTGGACCTGAGCGGGCACCTGCTGCTGCCCGGGCTGGTCAATACACACCACCACTTTTATCAAACCCTGACCCGCGCCGTACCGGCTGCGCAAGACGCCAACCTGTTCAACTGGTTGAAGACGCTTTACCCGATCTGGGCGCGTATGCGCCCGGAAGACATTCGCATCTCCACTCAGACCGCCCTGTCAGAGCTGGCCATGTCGGGCTGCACCACCGCTTCCGATCACCTGTACCTGTTCCCCAACGGCTCGCAGCTGGATGACGAGATCTTCGCCGCCCGTGAGGTGGGGCTGCGCCTGCACGCATCGCGCGGCTCGATGAGCCTGGGCGAAAGCCAGGGCGGCCTGCCGCCCGACAGCGTGGTGCAGGACGAGGCCACCATCCTGCGCGATTCACAGCGCCTGATCGAGACCTACCACGATCCCAAGCCCGGTTCGATGCTGCAGATCGTGCTGGCGCCCTGTTCACCCTTCTCGGTGACCGGCGAGATCATGCGCCAGAGCGCCGCACTGGCCCGCCAGTATGGCGTGCATCTGCACACCCATCTGGCCGAAACGCAGGACGAGGAAGTGTTCTGCGAGCAGAAGTTCGGCTATCGCCCGGTGCCCTACATGGAAGTGCTGGGCTGGACCGGGCCGGACGTGTGGTTCGCCCATTCGGTCTATATGAGCCAGGACGAGATGCACCGCCTGGGCCATACTCACTGCGGTGCAGCGCACTGCCCTACATCTAATATGCGCCTGGCCTCGGGTATCGCGCCGGTGCAGGATATGCTGCGGGCGGGGATCAACGTTGGCCTGGGCGTCGACGGTTCAGCCAGCAACGACGGTTCGCACCTGCTGGAAGAGGTGCGGCAGGCAATGCTGGTGGCGCGGCTGCGGGCCGGGCTGATGGGCGCTTCGCTCTCGGCCGAGGGCGCCCCGCCGCTGATGACCGCCCGCCAGGCGATTGAACTGGGCACGCGCGGCGGCGCAGCGGTGCTGGGCCGCAACGACATCGGTTCGCTGGAAGCGGGCAAATGCGCCGATTTCTTCGCCGTGCGGCTGGACAAGCTGGGTTATGCCGGCGCGCTGCACGACGCAGTAGCGGCAATCGTCTTCTGCGCCCCCACAACGGTCGATTACACCGTGGTGGGCGGGAAGTTCGTCGTCCGCCAGGGCGAGCTGGTGACGCTGGATGCACACAGGCTGGCCGAACAACACAACCAGGCCGCCCGGCGGCTGCTGCTGGGCTAGATAGGGAGACTGCATGAGCCATCCGTATGCTGAAGTTACCCGCCGGTTGGTAGACGTGGCGATGGGCCGCAAACCCGCCAGCCTGGTGATCCGCCATGGGCGCTGGGTATGCGTCCAATCCGGCGAAATTATCCCCAACACCGACGTCGCCGTCTCCGGCGACCGCATCGCCTATGTCGGGCCGGATGCATCCCACTGCATCGGCCCCGAGACTGAGGTGGTGGACGCCGCCGGACGCTACCTGACGCCCGGTCTGCTGGACGGGCACATGCATGTTGAATCGGGCATGCTGACCGTGACCGAGTTTGTGCGCGCGGTCGTGCCGCACGGCACCACCGCCATGTTTGTTGACCCGCACGAAATTGCCAACATCTTTGGGCTGCAGGGCATCCGCCTGATGGTGGAAGAGGCCCGGCAGCAGCCGGTGCACGTCTGGGTGCAGATGCCGTCCTGCGTGCCGTCGGCCCCCGGGCTGGAAACGCCCGGCGCCGGGCTTGGCCCGGACGAAGTGGCCGAGGCGATGACCTGGGACGGGATTATCGGCCTGGGCGAGATGATGAACTTCCCCGGGGTGTACTTCTCGGATGAGAAGATGCACGCCGAAATGGCCGCCACCCGGGCCGCCGGCAAGACCATCGGCGGGCACTACGCCTCACCCGACCTGGGACTGCCGTTCCACGGCTATGTGGCCGGCGGGCCGGAGGACGACCACGAGGGCACGCGCATGGAAGACGCCGCCGAGCGCGTGCGACAGGGCATGAAAGCCATGAT
>JBJSYW010000517.1:0-4430 GCA_046089985.1 Chloroflexota bacterium | reverse complement strand
CTGCTCGAGCGCATCGCCGAGCTGGTGCGGGAAGAGAAGATCGACGGCATCAGCGACCTGCGGGATGAGTCGGACCGGCGCGGCATGAGCATCATCATCGAGCTGAAGCGCGGCGCCCAACCCAAGAAAGTGCTCAACCAGCTGTATAAATACACCCCGCTGCAAAACACTTTCGGCGTGCAGATGCTGGCCCTGGTGGAGGGCGAACCGCGCCTGATCTCGCTGAAGAAAGCCCTGCAGATCTACCTCGAGCACCGCCAGGAGGTTATCCGCCGGCGCAGCGAGTTCGAACTGAAGAAAGCCCGTGAGCGCGCCCACATCCTGGAGGGCTTACTGATCGCCCTGGCGCACCTGGACGATGTGATCCAGACCATCCGCCAGTCGCCCGACGCCGATGTGGCCCGCCAGCGGCTGATGGAACGCTTCGGGCTGAGCGAGCGCCAGGCCCAGGCGATCCTGGATATCCAGCTGCGCCGCCTGGCGGCGCTGGAACGCCAGAAGATCGAAGACGAGCACCGCCAGACCGTGGAACGTATCGCCTACCTGGAAGACCTGCTGGGCCACCCCGAGAAGATCCTGCAGGTGATCAAGGACGACCTGGCCGAGATGGTCGAGCGCTATGGCGATGAGCGCCGCACGCGCATCACCGGCGAGATCAGCCAGGAATTCCGCCAGGAAGACCTGGTGCCGGATGAGCCGGTGCTGATCACGCTCACCCAGCGCGGCTATGTCAAGCGCATGGCTGCCACGGCGCTGCGGGCGCAAAGCCGCGGCGGGCGCGGCGTGATGGGCCACACCACCCGCGAAGAAGACGAAGTGGTGATGATGATTCCGGCTCGCACGCTGCACACGATCCTGTTCTTCTCAGACCGCGGCAAGGTGTATTCCGAGAAAGCCTACCAGATCCCCGACGCCGACCGCACCGCGCGCGGCATCCCGATCGTCAACGTGCTGGCGCTGGACGCCGGCGAGATGATCACCGCCGCCGTGGCTGTGCCGCAGTTTGACGAGAGCCACTTCGCGGTGATGGCCACGCGTGAAGGGCGCATCAAGCGCGTGGCGTTGGGCGAGTTTGCCGCCGTGCGCCCCTCCGGGCTGGTGGCGATCACCCTCGACCCGGGCGATATGCTGGGCTGGGTGCGCACCACCAACGGCCAGGACGAGGTCGTGCTGGTGACCGAAGGCGGGCAGGCGCTGCGTTTCGGCGAGGGCGAAGTGCGCCCGATGGGACGCTCGGCCGGCGGCGTGACCGCGGTGCGTCTGGGCAGCGGCGACCACGTGACCAGCATGGAAGTGGTGGAGCCGAACGGCGACCTGCTGGTGGTGACCGCCCGCGGCTATGGCAAGCGCAGCCCGTTGGGCGACTATCCGGCGCGCAGCCGGGCTACCGGCGGCGTGCAGACCATCGACCAGAAAGCGCTGGGCAAGATCGGCCAGGTGGTGGCGGCGCGCGTGGTGCAGGAAACCGACGATGTAACGATCATGTCCAGCGGCGGCGTGGTGCTGCGCGCCCGGGTAAAAGACATCGTGCGGACCAGCCGGGCGACGCGCGGGGTGCTGCTGATGAGTGTGCAGGGCGAAGACCAGGTCTCCACGATTGCCCGCATCCCGGCGATATAAGGCCGGATCGTTGTGTAGTTCCGCCGGGGTAGGTTTTGCGCCTACCCCGCGCCCCTGCCGTCTAAAGGAAAGGCGGCACCATCCTCCCAGTGACCAGCAGGCACGAAGCGCTGAGCAGGCAGGTGATCAGGAACAGCAGCAGCGAAATAACAAAGGTCTGCACCGGAGACATCCCCAAAAAACGGCGCGGCGGCAGCGGCCGCTCAAACCCGTCAATCGGGTCTTCCGGCTCGTCCAGGAAAGAATCTCCGGCCTGTTGGCGTAGATCGTCCAGCATGGTCAATTCTCCTCGGTCACGCGAACCGCTCTCTACCAATCACCCGGGCGCAGGCGCAGCTCGCCGGTGGTCAGCGTAAAAGCGCTGCCCTGGCGGTCTTGCAAACGCAGGCCGCCCTGTTCATCCAGGCCCAGCACCAGCGCATCCTGCACGGCGGCGGCATCCGCGCCATCGCGCGCCAGCCCATCCGCCACCTGCACCCATTCACCTTTAAACGCCAGCCGCTCATCCCAGGCCCGCCAGAACTGCGGGCTGTCCAGGCGGGCGCGCCATTCGATCAGCCGGTCGAGGATGGCGCGCAGCAGCGCCCAGCGCCCCAGCGGGCGCCCCAGGGCGGTTTCCACGCAGGCGGCCGGGTAGAGCAGCTCGCCGGGCGGGGGCGCCGCCGCCGGCGAAACGTTCACGCCGATGCCCAGCACCAGCGCCGAAAGCTGCGCCCCGGTCCACTGCGCTTCGGTCAGCACGCCGCACACCTTGCGGCGCTCGATCAGCACATCATTGGGCCACTTGACCTGCGCCGGCAGGCCGTACGCCTGCTGCAGCGCATCGGCCACCGCCAGCCCACCCAGCGCAGTGTAGCGCGCAAGCAGATCGGCCGGTGGGGCAGCCGAGCCGGGACGCAGCACCAGGCTAAAAGCCAGCGCCGCCCCCGGCGGGGTGAACCAGCGTCGCCCGCCCCGGCCGCGCCCGGCGGTCTGCTCATCGGCTACCGCCAGCGACAGGTCGGCTGCGCCGGCATCGGCCCAGGCAGACGCTTCGGTGTTGGTCGAGCCGATGCTGGAAAAATAGCGCAGCCCACCCAACGGCAGGCCCGCCAAATGCTGCTCCAGTTCCCAGGCGGCGTCCAGGTTGCTCAAGTCGCCTCCCATCGTCTAGCGGTTGACCTCTTCCACTTCCGTATACCAGCGCAGGCGCTTGCCAATCCGGCTGCGCACCTGCCAGCGAAAGCCCTTGCGGGCGTACTTCAACGTCTGGCGGATCATCTCGATGCGCTGCTCAATCGTCTGCACCTGGGATTCGGTCAGGCGTGTGTCTTCGCTGTGCAGGATGTGCTCCAGGCGGCCCAGGTTCATCATCGTTGTGGTGTACCAGCCCCAATCCTTTGAGGTCAGGCGGGCGATGCGATCGAGGTTGATGACCCCGTCGTCGTTGTGGCCGAGCGGATTATTTAACAGCAGCGCCAGCAGATCCAGGGCGTCTTTCTTGTTCATCTCAACGATCTGGATCTTGGTCAGGAACAGCTCGGCCAGCGGCACGGTCACCGGATGGAAGGCCAGGCGGTCGCGCATCTTGAGCTTATGGCACATTTCAAAGTCGCCCACAAAGATGTCGATATGGCGACCGGAGGCGCTGTCATAATAGATCTGGCGCCGGGCGCCGTTCAGCGCGTTGAACATCTGGTCCGGCTCATATCCCATCTGGGCGAAGAACGGCGCCAGGCGGCGCTGGTCGTTTTTATGGACCACAAAATCGATATCCGGGTAGTCGCGCTTTAACCCGATCTCTTCCATGTTCGGGCTGTGCATACGCACAGCCAGACCACCGATCAGGCGCAGGTTCAGCCGCTCCTGCTGGGCGTGTCCCACCAACCGGTTCACTTCGTCAACAATGTTCGGCAGTGTCGACATAGTCATCGTCTGCGATCTCAATGCAGCTCCTTCTTGGTTAGGACGTAGCAGCAGGGCTTCCGCCCTGCTGCTCTATTCTACGCCCATTACGAATTTATTCGGAGGGAATCTCCATATGAACTTTGTCAATATCGATACCCTGCCCCTTGCGCATGTTCTTGAAGAACAGGTAGATCGCCAGCGCCAGAAGGTACATCACGCCCATGTAGATCATCGAGTTCGGGTTCTGCAGCCCGATACCATACAGCTTTTGCGGGTCGAAGATCCAGGCGTACAGCAGGAAGCCCAGGAAGGCGGCGAAGATCCCGCCGGAGATGGTGATCAACGGCACACCCAGCACCTTGTACTTGACGATCGGCGAAGCGTTGTACAGGTCGGGTTTGCGGTAGGGCAGCAGCAGCGCGGCGATGGCAGTGCCGAAGTAGGTCACGGCGATCACCAGGGTCGAGTCAAGCGTCAGCGAGCGGAAGCCGAAGATATCCCAGGCGAACAGCGCCGAAACGATCAGCGAGGGTACCACCATCAGCAGCAGGGCATAGATCGGGGTGCGCGTGCGCGGCTCGATCTCGGCCACTTTCTCGGGCAGCAGGCGGTCAAAGGCTGCGGCAAAGATTACCCGCGTGGAGCTGAGGAAGATCGTGCCCGACCAGCCGAACCACCACAGGCTCATCGCCGCCAGCACCACGAACTGCACCACCCGGTTGGAGGTCAGCATCACCGCCAGCAGTGCCGGATACGGCCAGACCGGCAGCGGAGGCGCGCTATCCACGTAACCCCAGGTCGAGTTCCACCAGGCCCCGTTGGCCTGCACGTAGAAATCCCAGGTGATGGTCTTCGAAATCAACAGCACCAGCACCACCGCCAGGATGGTGGTGAAGATCAGCGCCGCGGCCATGCCCCAGAAG
>JBJSYW010000516.1:0-4813 GCA_046089985.1 Chloroflexota bacterium | reverse complement strand
TCGGCGGGATCGGGATCATGAACATCATGCTGGTCTCGGTCACCGAGCGCACACGCGAGATCGGGCTGCGCAAAGCCTTGGGGGCGCGGCGCATCGACATCCTGATCCAGTTCCTGACTGAATCATCGCTGCTCAGCCTGTTCGGCGGGCTGATCGGCATCGGGCTGGGAATCGTAATCTCGTACGTCGTCGGGCGGGTGGCGCTGGCCTATGGCACCGACCTCAGCCCGGCAATCGGCATGGATACGGTGCTGATGGCAACCCTGTTCTCCACCGCAGTGGGGTTGTTCTTTGGGTTGTACCCGGCCAACCGGGCCGCCGGGCTGGAGCCGGTGGAAGCGCTGCGCTACGAATAACGCGCCCGCAGGAGGCGGCGGAGGCGGCAGAGGCGGCGGTCGCGCCAGCGCGGCGGCCGCCTCCTACCAGGACGGCTTACAAATCTGTCATAAAGCATCAAAGAATCGGGGGGTTATTGTATACTTGGACTGACAGCCCACACCGCTAAACCACAGCGCCTCGCGTATAAATAAATAGAACTGCATCACAAAAAAGGGGAAATGTGAATCAAGAGACCATCCTGGTAATCGATGACAACCGCCAGTTGGGCGATTTTATCGCTTACCGGCTTCTGCCGAACATGGGATACCACGGCCGGATTGCCTACACCGGCAAATCGGGCCTGGAAGCTGCGCGGGCGCGCTCGCCCGAACTGATCTTGCTCGACCTGGAACTGCCCGACATGACCGGGCTGGACATCCTGCGCCAGCTAAACCAGGAGGGCCTGCGCATCCCGACCATCCTGTTCACCGCTCACGGCTCCGAGCAGGTCGCCGCCGAGGCCTTCCGGCTGGGCGTACACGACTACCTGATCAAGCCGGTGGAACCGGAAAAACTCGAAGCGGCCATTGCCGATGCGCTGACCGAGACCCGTCTGCGCCAGGAGATGGACCGCCTGAACGGCGAGCTGAAAGAGCAGGTCAACTGGCTCAGCGCGCTATCGAAGGTGGGCCAAAGCCTGACCGCGCTGCTCGACCTGGACGAGGTGCTGCGGCGCATCACCGATTCAGCCGTAGAACTGACCCAGGCGGAGGAGGGCTTCATCGCCCTGCTGGACCCGGCCAGCGGGCAGTTCTACCTGCGGGCAGTCAAAAGCATCGACGAGACGCTGACCGCTACGGCCCGCCTGCCGGTGCAAGACGCGCTGGTGGGCATGGCGATCCGCTCCGGGCGGCCGGTGCGGCGGTCCATCGATGGCGGCGGCGAGCCGATCAAGATCAGCACCGGGTTCCTGGTGGTCAGCCTGCTGTACGTGCCGATCTTCTCACGCGGGCGACCGCTGGGCGTGCTGGGGGTGGACAACCGCCAACAGCGGCGCTACTTCTCTGCCCGGGACGAGGTCGTGCTCACTTCGCTGGTGGACTACGCCGCCGTGGCGCTGGAGAACGCCTCGCTGTTCGATCAGGCCCGGCGCGAGATCGCCGAACGGCGGCGCATGGAAACCGCGCTGCGCGAAAGCGAAGAGCGCTACGCCCTGGCGGTCAACGGCGCTAACGACGGCCTGTGGGACTGGAACCTGCGCAACAACCACATCTACTACTCGCCGCGCTGGAAGAAGATGCTCGGCTACAATGAAGACGAGATCCGCAGCGATCCGCAGGAGTGGCTGGGACGGGTACACCCCGACGACCTGGGCCTGTTGAAAGCCGCCCTGACCGAGCACCTGCGCGGCGAAACCGAGAACTTTGACGTGGAACATCGGGTGCGCACCCAAAGCGGCGCTTACTGTTGGATGCTGTGCCGCGGGGTGGCGGTGCGCGCCCCAGACAAAACCGCCTCGCGCATCGCCGGGTCGTTGAGCGATATCAGCGCCAGCAAAGCGGCCGCCGAGCGCCTGCGGCACGACGCCTTTACCGACTCGCTGACCCAACTGCCCAACCGGGCGCACTTCCTGGCCCGGTTGAGCGAAGCGCTGCGGCGCAGCGGCGAACAGGGCGCGCCGTTCTTCGCCGTGCTGTTCCTGGACCTGGACGGATTCAAATACATCAACGACAGCCTGGGCCACCCGGCAGGCGACGAACTGCTGATCGCGGTGACCGAGATCCTGAAGAGCGAGCTGCGCTCGCAAGACTGCGTGGCGCGCCTGGGCGGCGATGAGTTCGTGATCCTGCTGGACAGGCTGAGCGATTCCACCTACCCGGTGCAGGTTTCGAAAAACATCATCGACCGGCTCGCGCGCCCGATCTACCTGGAGCCGTATCACACCAACGTCACCACCAGCACCAGCATTGGCATCGTGCTCAGCCTGCTGGGCTATGAAGCCGCCGACGACATGCTGCGCGACGCCGATATCGCCATGTACGCCGCCAAGGCGCACGGCAAGGGCTGCTACGAGTTGTATGACCCGCAGATGCGCGCCCATATCCTGCAGCGCCTGGCGCTGGAATCGGACCTGGTACACGCCGTCGAGCAGAACCAACTGCTAATGTTTTACCAACCGCTGGTTTCATTAGACCAGGGGCGGCTGGTGGGTTTCGAGGCCCTGGTGCAGTGGCAGCACCCCGAGCACGGGCTGCTGCCGGCCAGTGAGTTTATTCCGCTGGCCCAGGAGACCGGGCTGATCGGGCCAATCGACTGGTGGGTGTTCGCCGAGGCGTGCAGCCAGGCCCGGCGCTGGCAGACCGAACTGCCCTCCGACCCGCCGCTGCGGGTTTTTGTGCACCTGACCAGCAGCCTGATCGCCCGCCACGACCTGCTGGATACGATCCACGGCATACTGGAGAAAAGCGACCTGGACCCTCACCTGCTGGGGCTGGTGATCAAAGAAACCATCACCGCCGGGCGCGGCGATAACTCGGCGCGCATCATCAACGAGCTGTGCCGGCTGGGGATCATGGTTCACATCGACAACTTCGGCACCGGCAGCGGTTCGCTGCTGACGTTAAAACGGTTCCCGGTGGATGGGCTGAAGATCGCCCGCGGCTTTGTGGCCGACCTGGAGCGCGGCGGGATGCACACCACACTGGTGCAGAACATCGTCAACCTGGCCCACAGCCTGGGGATGACCGCCACCGCCGAGGGGATTGAGACCGAGGGCCAGTTGCGCCTGCTGCAGGGGATGAAGTGCGACATCGGGCAGGGCTACCTGTTCTCGCCACCGGTGCGCGCCGGGCGGGCCGGCGAGCTGATCCTGGCTTGCCACAACGGGCAGCGCCCGCTGTCCTATCAGGCGGGCCAGGCAGGCGATCAGCCGCTGCGCCAGGTGGAGCCGGACGGCCAATGCGGGCAAACCCCAGCGCCCAAACCGTGATAAACTAAATAGAACCAAATCGCCAGGCGGGTGTTAAGCTCTCTGTGGAGGTGCATCGGATGACCAACCGTGGCGAGCACGAAACTTTTACCAGCGTTGACGCGGCCTGGCTGCACATGGACAGCCCCACCAACCTGGCAGTGATTACCGGTGTGTACACGTTCGACCAACCGGTCGATTTTGAGCGCTTTAAGCTGACCATCGAGCGCCGCCTGCTGCCCCACCCGCGCTTTGTCCAACGCGCCCACCCCCCGGCGCTGCAGCTGGGGCTGCCCTATTGGGAGGTCGACCCGCACTTCGATCTGGACCGGCATGTGCGGCAGGGCGAGCTGCCCGAGCCGGCCGGCCAGGCCGAACTGCAAGAGCGGGTCAGCCGCCAGATGAGCCTGCCGCTGGACCCGCGCCGCCCGCTGTGGCAGTTCGAGTTTTTCGCCCGCTACCAGGACGGCTCGGCGGTGATTTGCCGCGTCCATCACGCCATCGCCGACGGGCTGGCGCTGGTGCAGTTGATGCTTTCAATCATGGACAACGAGCCGGACGCGGCGCTGCCGGACGCGCCCGAAGACCTGCCGCCGGCCCACCCCGGGCTGCTGCAGCGCCTGTTTCGGCCGGCGGTGAAGGCGGTGCGCAGCGTCAGCGGGGCCTTTGGGATGGCCGAATCGCTGGTGCACGAAGGCATGGACGCCCTGGTACACCCCTCCCGCCTGGCAGACGCCGCCCGCAGCGGGGCCGGAGTGACCCGCGCCCTGAGCAAGCTGCTGCTGATCGGCCCAGACCGGCGCACCAAGCTACGCGGACGCTGCGGAGTGGAGAAGCGCGCTGCCTGGTCGGCCAACCTGGATCTGGAAGAGGTCAAGGCCATCGGACGCCTGATGGGCGGGACGGTGAACGACGTGCTGCTCGCAGCCGTGACCGGCGCGCTGCGCCGCTACCTGGAGCAGCGCGGCGATGCCACCGATGGGTTGAACATCCGCGCCATTGTGCCGGTCAACCTGCGCCCGGCCGGCGAGAATGAGATGCTGGGCAACCGCTTCGGGTTGGTGTTCCTCTCGCTGCCGGTGGGGATCAAAGACCCGCTCAAACGCCTGATCACGCTGCGCCGGCGAATGGACTCGATCAAGGATTCGCCCGAGGCGGTGGTGGCGATCAGCATCCTGGGGGCAATCGGGATGAGCCCTACCCAGATCGAGAACGTGATCGTGCAAATCTTCGGCATGAAGGGCACCGCAGTGATGACCAACGTGCCCGGCCCACGCCAGCCGCTGTACTTCGCCGGGGGCAAGATCAGTTCGCTGATGTTTTGGGTGCCCACCCCGGCCAGCCTGGGGCTGGGGGTGAGCATAATCAGCTACGCCGGGCAGGTGATTCTGGGCGTGGCCACCGACGCCGGGTTGGCGCCCGATCCGGAAGGCATCCTGGAAGCCTTCCATGACGAGATCGCCTCGCTGCGCCGCTGGGGCCGCCCGCCGGCCCAACTGTCCGCCGGGGGGGCGGGCGGCGCGGCGG
>JBJSYW010000515.1:0-3600 GCA_046089985.1 Chloroflexota bacterium | reverse complement strand
AGGTAGCGTGCGTTGGTGTCGACGATCTCGCCCAATAAGATTTCGGTTCCAATGGTGATAATTTCTGCGGATGGCATGTGCGCTATTATACAACAAGGTCGGGCCGGCTCGTTGGCAGCCTGCCCGACCTTGTTCTTTTTCGTTACGATGCGGGTCAGCGGACCATCGTTGCGCGCACGTCGACCTTATCCAGGCGCTGCAGTACGTACAACGACAGGCCGATGCTGAGCAGCGAGGTGACCACGAACACCGGGTTGAAGGTACCCTGCTCGTAGGCATGCGGGAAGAGCATCATCAGGCGGATGATCACGTTCAGACCCTGCAGGAAGATGCTCAGGGTCAGGGCGGTGGAGCGGCCGCGCAGCAGCAGCCAGCCCAGGCTGACGAAGAGCAGCACCGCCAGGCCGATCCCGATCGGGCCGAAGACCATCAGGTAATCGGGTGGGAAGAGCAGCGGAGCCAGGGTGGGTAGAACGAAGTACAGCAAGATACGCAAGGTATTGTTCATCGGTTCTCTCTCCCGTCCCGGCTTAGTGCCCGCCGCCCAGGTAGGCTTCGATGATGCTCGGGTCGTCCAGCAGGTCGTGCGCGGGGCCTTCTTTGCTGATGTGCCCGGTCTCCAGCACGTAGGCCCGGTCGGCGATTGCCAGGGCCATCTGGGCGTTCTGCTCAACCAGCAGGATACTGGTGCCGGCGTCGTTGATTTCGCGGATGATCTGGAAGATCTGCTCAACCAGCAGCGGCGAGAGGCCCATCGACGGTTCGTCCAGCAGCAGCAGTCCGGGATTAGACATCAGGCCGCGGCCGATGGCGAGCATCTGCTGCTCGCCGCCGGAGAGCGTTCCGCCCAACTGGTTGCGCCGCTCGCTCAGGCGCGGGAAGCGCTTGAAAGCGCTGTCGATGCCCTGCTGGATTTTGGCTTTGTCCTTCTGGATGAAGGCGCCCATTTCCAGGTTTTCCATCACCGACAGGGTGGCGAAGATCTTGCGCCCTTCCGGCACCTGGACGATGCCCTTCTGCACGATCTGCTCTGATAGGGTCTGGGTGATGTCTTCGCCGTTGAAGACGATCTTGCCCTGGCGAGCGCGCAGGATGCCCGAGATGGTGCTGAGGGTGGTGCTCTTGCCGGCGCCGTTGGCGCCGATCAGGGCCACGATCTCGCCCTTATTCAGGTGGAAGTTGATCCCTTTCAAGGCGTGGATCGCGCCGTAGTACACGTTCAGGTCGGTTACTTCAAGCATTCTTTCAGCCATGGCTGCACCTTTTCGCTTGCCCGCTACTGCTGAGCCTTGTGGCGGCGGAATTTCTCCGACAGCGCCGCGGCGCCCGGCCCAAGATAGGCTTCGATCACTTTTTCGTTGGACTGGATCTCTGCCGGGTTGCCGCGGGCGATCACCTGACCGAAGTCCATCACGGTGATCTTCTCGCAGATCCCCATCACCACGCGCATCTGGTGCTCGATCAGCAGGATGGTCAGCTTGAAGCGCTCGCGGATGAAATGGATCAGGTCCATCAGCGCCACCGACTCGGCCGGGTTCATGCCGGCTGCCGGCTCGTCCAGCAGCAGCAGTTTCGGCTCGGCTGCCAGGGCGCGGGCGATCTCCAACCGGCGCTGCTCGCCGTAGGGCATGTTCTTGGCGATCACGCCCTGGCGGTCCTGCAGGTTGAAGATCGACAGGAAGTCCTGGGCTTTCTCGGTCAGTTCACGCTCTTGGCGGTCGAATTTCGCGTTGTGGAGGAAGGCATCCACCATGCTGTAGCCGGCATGGGTGTGATAGGCGATGCGCACGTTGTCCAGCACGGTCAGGTTGGGGAACAGGCGGATGTTCTGGAAGGTGCGGGCAATGCCCAGGTGGTTGATCTCGAACGGTTCGAGGCCGTTGATCTTCTGGCTGTTGAAGACGATCGTACCGGCGGTGGGGGTATAGACGCCGGTGATCATGTTGAAGACGGTGGTCTTACCGGCGCCGTTGGGGCCGATCAGGCCCTGCAGGTCGTTGGTGTTGAGGGCCAGGTCAAAGTTGTTGACGGCGCGCAGGCCGCCAAACTGCATGGTCAGTTCCTGGATTTCGAGCAGCGGCGGGCGGCCGGTCTGGCGCGCCTGGGCGGAGGTTTGCACTTGCAGGTCGCTCATTTCAGCGCCTCCTGGCTGGTGGGCTGGTTCGGAGGGGTGACGGCTGCCTGGTTGGCAGACAGTTTACTGCGCAGCGGCGGCAGAACCCGGGCCAGGAAGGGCACTTCGTACTCGCCCACCAGCCCCTTGGGGCGCAGCAGCATAACCAGCAGCAGGATGATCGGGTAAACCACGAAGCGCCAGGTTTCAAAGCCCTGGGGCAGCACCAGGCGCAGCACGCCTTCGAGCAGGATTGCCCAGGCGAAGGATGCGCCGACGGTGCCGGTCATACCGCCCAGACCGCCCAGCACGATGATAATCAGTGGGTCGAAGGACTTGATGAAGTTGAAGGTGTTGGGATGTAGGAAGCCGTTGATGTGGGCGTACAACCCGCCGGCCAGGCCGGCGAACAGGCTGCCGATCACGAAGGCCACGATCTTGTACTCGGCCACATCCACGCCCATCGCCTTGGCGGCGATTTCGTCTTCGCGCACCGAGACGATCGCCCGCCCGTAGCTGGAGTGCAGCAGGTTGCGCATCACCACCAGCACCAGGAACAGGAACAGGAAGACCCAGAACCAGGTGGTCACCTTGGGGATGCCGATCATGCCGCGGGCGCCTTTCATTTCCTCGAAGCCCAGCATCTTGTCTGAGTTATCGAGCAGCACCTTGACGATGATGGTGAAGCCCAGGGTGGCGATACCGAAGTAGTCTGAGCCGAGGGTGAGCACCGGCAGGCCGAACAGGAAGCTGACTTCGGCGGCGAACAGGCCGGCGCAAATCACCGCCAGCACGTAGACGATTTGCAGGCTAACCGCCTCTGGCAGAACGTTGAGCAGGGCAGTCAGCGGGCCGCCGATCAGGCCGCCGGCGAACACCGCCAGGGCTCCCAGCACCAGGGTTGCGGTGAGGTACAGGGTGAAAGCCGAGAGGGCATCCAGGCCGCGCACCCGGCTGAGCACGCTGCGCAGGTAGAGCACTGCCGCGCCCACCGCCAGCACGCCGATCAGCACGATCGCCAGGGCGGTGGCGTCCTGATCGTTGGTCCAGCGGTAGGTGATATCGGCGGCGGTGTAGGCGCCGATGGCGTAGAAGCCCCATTGGCCGAGCGAGAACTGGCCGTTGAAGCCGTAGATCAGGTTTAACCCCAGGCTGACGATCGCCATCACCGAGCCGAGGCGCAGGATGGTGTTCCAGAAGTCATTCAGCAGGCCGAACGAGATGGCCAGCTGGACGATGCCGAAGACCGCCAGCGACCCGCCAAAGAAGATCAGTTTATCGCGCGAGATGTTTTTCATCGCATTACGCCTTTTCCCGGGTCGGTTCGCCGAAGATACCCGTCGGGCGGACGAGCAGCACCAGCACCAGGATGGTGAAGGCCACCGCATCGCGCATTGGGGTGGAGATGTAGGCGGCGCTCAGCACTTCGGCCTCGCCGATGATCAGCGCCCCCAGCAGCGCGCCGGGGATGCTGCCGATGCCGCCCA
>JBJSYW010000514.1:0-10143 GCA_046089985.1 Chloroflexota bacterium | reverse complement strand
CTGCGCACCCCGCTGACCGGCATCCTGGGGCTGGCCGAAGCGCTGCAGATGCAGACCTATGGCGAGATGGAGCCGCGCCAGTTGAAGGCGCTGCACGCCATCGAAGACAGCGGCCGCCACCTGCTCGACCTGATCAACGACATCCTGGACCTTTCGAAGATCGAGGCCAACAAGCTGGAACTGCAGTTGAACCCGGTCTCGGTGAACGATCTATGCCTGTCCAGCCTGCAGCTGGTGCAGAGCATGGCGCAGAAGAAGCAGCAGCAGCTCACCTTCTCGATCGACTCCCCCTTCGTGATGGTGGAGGCTGATCCGCGCCGTTTCAAGCAGGTGCTGGTCAACCTGCTCAGCAACGCGATCAAGTTCACCCCGGAGCGTGGCGCACTGGGGGTGGAGGTGATCAGCCTGGCAGAACAGGAAGCGCTGCAGCTGACCGTTTGGGACCACGGGATCGGCATCCGCGCCGAAGACACGGAAAAGCTGTTCAAGCCGTTTGTGCAGCTCGACGGCCGGCTGGCACGCCAGTATTCGGGCACAGGGTTGGGGCTGTCGCTGGTATGGCGGCTGACAGAGATGCACGGCGGCAGTGTGCGCCTGGAGAGCGAACCGGGCCAGGGCAGCCGCTTCAGCATCGTGCTGCCCTGGCCGCAGCGGCTGCAGACCTTCGATCCAGCCGGCGGATCGCCAGCTGTCATCGAGCAGACCGGCGCACAGCCGGCCCGCGTCCCGGGTCTGATCCTGCTGGCCGACGACAACGAGCCAGATCTGGAAGACCGCAAAACCGCCCTGGAGCGGGTTGGGCACCAGGTGCTGCCGGCCCGCAGCGACAAGGAACTGATCGATCTGACGCTGAATGAATGCCCCGACCTGCTGCTGATCGACGTGCAGATGCCGGGCATCGACGGGCTGCAGACGATTCAGAAGCTGCGTGCAGCGTGCGACACGCTTATCGCCGGCGCGCCGATTGTGGCGCTCAGCGCCCTGGCGCTGCCCGGGGATGAAGCGCGCTACCTGCAGGCCGGCGCTAACCGCTACGTGTGCAAGCCGCTCTCGACCCGCCGGTTGACCGCGCTGGTCGATGAGCTGCTGGTTGATCACGCGCCGGCAAGCCAGCTGGCTCAGCCGTAACCCGCCGGTGCGAAAAAAAAAAAAAATACCCGGATTGCCCTATTGCCTTTGCCGGGATTCTTTGCTATTGTAAGGATAAGCAAGGCCCTGGACATGCCCAACCAGGAAAGGAGGCAGCCATGCGTAAGGTTCAGTTCTATACCGTCTTGTGGACATTCGTCCTGGCAGTACCGCTGACCGCCCTGGGGATCGCTCAGGCAGCCTACTTGACCGACCGCCTGGGAGAGTTCATCCGCTCGCTAACCGGCGGGCAGCCGGACACGCTGGGCGGCCTGGGCTGGCTGGCCGAATTCTCGGCCCGCTGGCCGGAAGTGGCCGGTATGATCGTCGGCTTCCTGGTGATGCTGGCTATCCTGCTGGTCGACCGCAGCGAGAAGGCTGCCGAGACAAAAGTGCCCCGTTAAATCCGCATCACCGCCAGGAAGGCTATGCCCGACTACGCACCCATCAAAGATAGCATCGTTCAAACCTGCCGGGCGCTGCTGGCGCGCGGCTTCCTGAAAGCCACTGAAGGCAACATCTCACAGCGCTGCAGCGCGCCCACCGGCGGCGCGCTGGCCTTCGCCATCACGCCTTCGAACTACGATTATGCCCGCATGCAGGTGGAAGACATCTGCGTGCTGGACGGGCAGGCCGGGCCGATCGAAACGCCCCGGAAACCGTCGATCGAGAGCGGGATGCATGCTGCCGTCTACGCCGCCCGCCCGGATGTGCAGGCGATCATCCACACCCACCAGCCGTACGCCAGCGCGCTGGCGCTGATCAACACCCCGATCCCGACCCTGTCTGACGAGCAGGTGATGCGGCTGGGGCGCTCGGTGGAGATCATCCCCTACGGCCGCTCGGGCACCGCCGATCTGGCCGGGCAGGTGCGGCGCAGCGTGGTCACCGGAGCCAATGCCTTTATCCTGCAAAACCACGGCGCCCTGGTGCTGGGGGCCGGCATGGAGCAGGCCGTCCACAACCTGCTGCTGCTGGAGAAGTGCGCCCTGACCTACCTGCTGGCGCTGCTGACCGGCCGGGAGATCAGCCACATCCCGGAGGCGGCCCGCGAGATGGCCTTTGCAAAGCTCATGGAAGACCAGCAGAAGCTTGCCGGCGTGTGACCGGCGCGCCGGCTGCGCCGCAGGTTGCCCTGCCCGGCGCATGGTTATCGGGTATAATTTTCGTACCCATGACCGAAGATACGTACGTCGAATCAATCCGCGAATGGCGCCAGGCATATGCCCAACGCCTGCTCTCTCCAGACAGCTGGCTGGCGATCTCAGGGCTGTTCTGGCTCAACCCCGGCGACAACCAGGTGGGCGCCAGCCCGAGCTGCCAGGTGATCCTGCCGCGCGGTTCAGGACCGGCCCTGGCAGGCGTTTTCCACCTGCAGGGCAACGAAGTGACCCTGGAGGCCGCTCCGGGGGTGAACATCACCCTGCTCGACCAGCCGGTGACCGCCAATACGCCGGTGCAGATCCACAACTTCGGCGCCTCCGATTGGATCCTGCTCAACGACCTGAAGCTTTCGGTGATCCAACGCGGCGTGCGCCGCGGGGTGCGCATCTACGACAAGAACAACCCCTCGCTGACCCAGTTCGTCAGCCTGCGTTGGTATCCGATCCAGCCCGAGTATCGCATCCAGGCCCGCTTTGTGACCTTGGACCAACCGGAAAAGCTGGAGATCGTCAACGTGATCGGCGATACACTGGACATCGAAAGCCCGGGGTATGCCGAGTTCAGCCTGCAAGGCGAGACCTGCCGGCTGATGGCGATCCCCGAAGATGACGGGGGGCTGTGGTTCATCTTCCACGACGCCACCGGTAAAGACGCCACCTACGCCGGCGGACGCTACCTGACCAGCGAAGCCCCGCAGGACGGCAGCCTGGTGCTGGACTTCAACCGGGCGCACAACCCGCCCTGCGCCTATACCGATTTTGCCACCTGCCCGCTGCCGCCGGCGATCAACCGGCTGAGCGTATCGATCAAGGCCGGCGAGGTGCGCTATACCCGCCCGACCAGCATCGGTTATTGATCCGCCCGCCCGCCGCCCGGGCTGCGCCGGCTCAATCCCCCGCTTTCAGCGCTTCCACAGCCGCCGGCCCAGCCGGCGGCAGGTTTTTATGCGGCTCGACATGCAGCAGCTTGAAGCCGGCCTGCACCATCGGCCCGATCAGCAGCACATAAGCCAGCGTGCCGATGCCCACCGGGCCGCCCAACAGCCAGCCCAGGGTGATCACCACCGCCTCGATCGTACCGCGCGCCAGGCGCACGCTCCAGCCAAATTTGCGCTTGAAAGCCAACATCAACGTATCGCGCGGCCCTGCGCCGGCGTCCACACCGATGTAGATGGCGCTTGCCAGCCCGATCAGGGCGATTCCGCTCAACAGCAGGGCGCTCTGCAGCAGCAGGTTCCCCCGCACCGGCGGGATCAGGCGCAGGAACAGATCCTCCCACGGCCCGATGCTGAGGATATTGGCCAGCGTGCCCCAGCCGATCTGTTCCTTCAAAATCAACGCCCCCGAAAGCACCAGGAAACCGATCGAAACGGTCATCGTGCCCGGCGTGACGCCCAGGTGCTGCGATAGGGCCACGTCCAGTACCGACCAGGCGCTGGTGCCCAGGTTGGCGCGGATCATCATCGCGATCGCCAGGCCATATAACCCCAGCCCCAACTCGATCACCAGCAGATCGCGCAGCAAACGTTCTTTGCGGATTGGTTTTAGCATAGAGGCCAATTCTAACACTCGGGCGCGATTTCGCCGATCGATTCCCAAAACCTGCCCGGCGAGCGACCGGGCGGGTATAATTCTTCCCCAGCATGAACCGACTGACCGGCGCTATCTTCGTCATCATCTCCGCCGCATCGTTTGGCTCGCTGGCGATCTTCGGCCGGCTGGCCTACGCCGCCGGGCTGGACACCTTCACGCTGCTGTTCCTGCGCTTCACGCTGGCCGCGCTTCTGATCGGCGCGCTGCAAGCCTGGCGCGGCGAGCGCATCCCGGGCGGGCGGCAGTTGGCGGCGCTGGTGGGGATGGGCGCAGTTGGATATGTGGGCCAATCGTTCGCCTACCTGACCGCCATCCGCTACGCCTCGGCCGGGTTGGTGGCGCTGCTGCTCTACCTGTACCCGGCCATTGTGGCGCTGCTCTCGGCGCTGTTCCTGGGACAACGCCTGACGCGCCTGAAGCTGGCCGCGCTGGGGCTGGCTACGCTGGGCGCGGGGCTGACCGCCAACCCCCAGGGCGGGCAGTGGACCGGGGTGCTGCTGGCGGTCTCGGCCGCGGCGATCTACGCCGTATACATCGTCGTCGGCGCCGGGGTGATGCGGCAGGTCAGCGCGATCCAGTCTTCGACAGTGATCTTCGCCGCCGCCGGGTTGGTCTACGGGCTGGCCGCGGCGCTGAACGGGCCGCGCTGGCCGGCTGCCCCGGGCGGGTGGCTGGCGGTGGCGGGCATCGTGCTGCTGGCCACGGTCATCCCGGTCACCACCTTCCTGGCCGGGCTGAAACGCATCGGCCCAACCGACGCATCGCTGCTCTCCACGCTGGAGCCGGTGGTGACGGTGCTGCTGGCCGCGGCCGTTTTCGGTGAGCGCCTGCCGCTGCTCTCGCTGCTGGGCGGCGGGCTGATCCTGGCGGCAGTGGCGCTGCTGACCCACGCCGAACTGCGCGCCGGCCGGAGCGACGCCGCGCCGCCGCCGGCCCCGGCCCCAGGCCGCGGCCTTCCGCCCGGCTGACCCGCCGGGGCCGCCGTTCAGCGCTCGATCTGGAAATCGGCCAGCTGCGCGACAGCCGCCTGGTATCCCAACTCGATAATCGCTTCGTAGCGCTCAAAATCCAGCAGGCCGTAGTCCTGCACCGGCACGTAAATCAGCAGATCGGCGCAGCGGCGGGTCTCGTTCAGCCGGTAGCGGCTGTTGCTGAAGACGATCCCGTTGACGATGTCGAACAGCGTGGGGGCGCGCGGGCCTTGCCCGGCCGGCAGCAGGCGCCCGGCCAGCGCCTGCCAGCCCGATAGGCTGGGGCCAAAGTCATAGCCCCGCCCGACCGGGCTGCGCTCGACCAGGTTGACCCCGATCACCGTCCCCGCGCCGCACACCTCGCGCATCCGGTCGACCGGCAGGTTGTTCGCCGCCCCGCCGTCGATCAGCACGCAGCCGTCCTGCTGCAGCGGGGCGAAGACCCCCGGGAAGGCCATGCTGGCGCGGATCGCAAACCACAGCGGCCCGCTGAAGATCGACTGCTCTTCGCCAAGCGTCAGGTTGGAAGCCACGCTAAAAAACGGCCGCCAGGTATCTTCAACCGCCGCCTCCCCGCACAGCTCTTGCAGCAGCCCGGTGATGCGCCGGGTGGCGGTGATTGAGGCATAGGGGAAGGTGTAATCCAGCAGCTTGCGCGGGTCGGAAAAGCGGGCGGCCAGTCCGGCCAGGTGATCGGCGTTCCAATCCATCGCCAGCCCGGCGGCGATGATCGACCCCATGCTGGCGCCGGTCACCCAATCGACCTCCAGGTGGGCTTCTTCCAGCGCCCGCGCTACCCCCACGTGCGCCCAGCCGCGCGCCCCGCCGCCCGCCAGCGCCAGCCCCACCGGCCGGCCGGTCAGGCGGCGCGCCAGGCGGCGCAGGTCGCCGGCATGCCCGGCGCGCAGATGATGGTGCGCCGTCGGCGGGTAAGCCGCCGCCCGGCGCGGCGCCAGACAGCCCGGTGTATCCGCCGGCAGCCGGCAGCCGGCCGGGTGCAGAAGCGCCAGTTCCAACCGGGCGCGGGTGCGGGCAGTCGCCAGGGCTTTTTCAAGCGGCCCAACCGGCAGCCGCGCCCGGGCTTCAGCCGCCAGCAGCACCACATCCGCGCCCTCGATGCAGCGCCGGCTCCGATCGGTCAAGCCCTCGCCGCCCGCCGGCGGGTCGGCCTGGAAGACGACGTACTGGTGCTGGCGGATGCGCTCGTCCAGCCAGGCATCCAGCAGGAATCCGGCCGGGTGATCCAGCGGCAGCGTTGAAACCCCCGGCCGGCCGTAGCTGCGCTCGACGCGCTCGGCGCTTACCAACCAGGTGGGGCCGCGGCCGCGCAGCGCCTCAGCCAGGTCCAGGCACAGGTCATCCAGCGCCAGGCCGGGCTGCAGCGGCAGCACGCACACCACCAGCCCACGCAGCCCAACCGCAGCCGGCTGGACGATCGCCCGCTGGCGCTGGATTACCCGGCGGGCCAGCTGCAGCAGCGCCTGCGGGCGGCGCGCCAGCAGCTCGTCAAAAACGGGGCGGCTGAGGCCCACCACGTCGGTCTGCCGGGCAGCATAAACCGCCGCGCTGCGCCGGCTCTCCGGCGACCCCGGTTCAGCCAGCAGGGCGAACTCGCCCACCGCCTCGCCCGCGCCCACTTCGGGCAGCGCCTGCCCAAGCCCGCCCCCCGGCGCGTCGATGCGCAGCCGGCCCTGCAGCACCACGTACAGCGCATCACCGGGCTCGCCGGCTTCAAACAGGCGCTCGCCGCAGCCCAACCGCCGCCAGGTCAGGCGCGGCTGCAGCCACTCCAGCGTTTCATCGTCCAGCCCGCCGAAGACGCGCCCCAGCGCCAGGCTCACCTGCAGCTTCTGATAGCGCGGCAGCAGCCACCGGGCCAGTTCGTCGATCAGCGCCGGGCAGCGCTCGCCCAGGCGCTCGAAATCCTGCTTGCCCAGGCGCAGCAGGCGGGCAGGCTCGGCCGCCCGCACCGTGGCAGAGCGCGGCTGCCCGGTCAGCAGGGCCATCTCGCCCACGTGCTCGCCCGGCCCAGGCTGGTTGATGCAGCACTCGCCCTGCTCGCTGGACAGCACCACGCACAACCGGCCTGAGCGGATGAAATACAGCGCATCGCCCGGGCTGCCCTGCTCAAACAGCACTTCCCCGGCTTCCAGGGTCAGTTCGTGCATCACGTTTCGCAGAGCCAGGGCGGTTTCCGGATCGAGGTTGGCAAAGATCGGCAGGTCGGGCAGGTCGAGAGCGGGGATGGTCATGGCGGTGTTCTCCCGGCAGTGAAGGGATGGATGAATATGCAGTGATTATATCCGCACCTACCCGCCCGGATCAAGACCTTGACAATCCCGGCCCGCGGCCGTATAGTGAAGCTGCACGCCCGCGCGCCTGGCGCACGGGCTGCATCCGGGAAACCGGCGTCCGAGGGGGCTATCTGAGCAAGACGAAATTTCGAGGCAGACTGTTTATGGTGCAAAAACCGGGGTTATTCCCCACTTTCTTCCTGTCGGGCTTTGAATGCTCGACCTTCCGCTGGCGCAATTTGCAGCGCCGCAACCTGATCGAAGAGACCCAGCATCACCTGCAGGCGCGCAGCGACTACCAGCTGCTGCGCCAATTGGGCATCGCCGTATCGCGCGAAGGCATCCCCTGGCCCATGGTGGACCGGCTCGGGCAGTACGACTTCTCGGCCATCGACCCAATGCTGGCGGCGATGAACGAGGCGCAGATCCTGCCGATCTGGGATTTGTGCCACTACGGCTATCCCGACGACCTGGACCCGTTCCGGGAGGGGTTCGTGGAACGTTTTACAGCCTACTGCCGGGCAGCGGCCGAGTACGTCATCCCGCGCATGCACGGGCCGTACTTCTTCACCCCGATCAACGAGATCACCTTCTTCTCGTTCATCGGCGGGGAGTGGGGCTGGGCCGCCCCGTATCGCACCACCCGGGCCGACCGCTTCGAGCTGCGCCGGGTGCTGTGTCAGGCGGCGATCGCCGGGGTGAAAGCCATCCGCCAGGTGGAGCCGCAGGCGCGCATGGTGCACATGGACCCGCTGGTGCAGGTGGTGGCCCCGCCCGACCGACCCGACCTGGTCGAAGCCGCCTGGCAGGAGACCTATGTCGACACGTTCGCGGCCTGGGATATCCTGTCCGGCCGGCTGCATCCTGAGTTGGGCGGCTCGCCGGAGGTGCTGGACATCGTCGGCGCCAATAACTATTCTTTCGGACAGATGGAGTACCGCGCCCACGGGCCGCACCAGGCGCTGCCCCCCGGCGACGAGCGCATCCAACCGCTGTGCGACCTGCTGAAGCTGGTCTGGGAGCGCTACCACCGCCCGATGATCATCAGCGAGACCAGCGGGATGGGCGGAGGCCGGGCCGCCTGGCTGAACGACGTGATGCAGGAGGCGCTGGCGGCGGTCTACCAGGGCATGGACCTGCACGGGGTGTGCCTGTACCCGGCAGTGGATATGCCCGACTGGCACACCGGCGAGTGGCTGCACAACGGGATCTGCGACGTGATCGACGAGGGCGGCCTGCTACGCCGCCAACCGCACGCACCCTTCATCGAGATGCTGCATCACTGGCAGCGCAAGCTGAACCGGGTCGAGCAGCTGGACGAAGACCCCTTCAGCGACCCCGTGGATCTGCAGGATGTGATTAACGCCGCCCAGCGCCTCAAGCTGCGCCCGGACGCGAATTGGTCGTGAGCGGCGCTTCGAGTATACTTGGGCTGTCCCGACCGGCGCTGCCCGCCCCACGGCGGAGCGCTGCCGGCCCATCTCAACCGCCCCAAGGAGCTGCGCCTTGACCCACATCGATCACCACGACCGCCAGATTTTACAGGAGATCGCCGAGCATGCCATGCGCGAGCGCGGCCTGCTGCCCGAGTTTTCATCCCGCGTGCGTGCAGAGGTGAAACGTATCGACGGCCCGGCCCAGGCCGGTCTGGAAGACACGCCCAACCTGCGCGACCTGACCGGGCTGATGTGGTGCTCCATCGACAACGATGACTCGCGCGACCTGGACCAGCTGACCGTGGCCGAAGCGCTGAGCAAAAACGATATCCGCGTGCGAGTGGCCATCGCCGACGTCGACGCGCTGGTGCGGCCCGGCTCAGCCATCGACGAGCACGCCCGCCACAACACGGTGACGGTCTACACCGCGGCGCAGATCTTCCCCATGCTGCCGGAAGAGCTGTCCACCGGGTTCACTTCCTTGAACTACGAACAGGAACGGCTGGCCGTGGTGGTCGACATGCTGATCGACGACGACGGCTCGCTGCTGGAGAGCGAGATCTACCCGGCGCGGGTCTACAACCATGCCCGGCTGGCCTACAACGACGTAGCCGCCTGGCTGGAAGGCGGGCGCATGCCCGATGAGCTGGCCCGCGTGCGCGGGCTGCCCGCCAACCTGCGCCTGCAAGACCAGGCCGCCCGCCGCCTGAAGCAGTACCGCTCCAACCAGGGCGCGCTGCGGCTGGAGACGGTCAAAGCCCGCCCGGTGTTCGCCGGCGACCAGATCCAGGACCTGGACCTGGACGCCAAAAACCGCGCCAAGGAGATCATCGAAGACTTTATGATCGCCGCCAACGGCATCACCGGGGGCTACCTCGTCTCCCGCGGGCTGCCGGCGCTGCGGCGGGTGGTGCGCGCCCCCAAGCGCTGGGAGCGCATCGTGGAACTGGCCCGCCAGTACGGCACGCGCCTGCCCGGCGAGCCGGACTCGAAAGCGCTGGACGAGTTCCTGGCGGCGCGCAAGGCCGCCGACCCGTTGCGCTTCCCCGACCTATCGCTGGCGGTGGTCAAGCTGCTTGGCCCGGGCGAGTACGTGGCCGACCTGCCGGGCCGGCAGCCGGTTGGGCACTTCGGCCTGGCAGTGAAGGACTACACCCACTCCACCGCTCCCAACCGGCGCTACCCAGACCTGGCGACCCAGCGCCTGCTGAAGGCGGCCGTGCAAGGCGGCCCGTCGCCATACACCCTCAGCGACCTGGACGAGCTGGCGCAGCACTGCACCCGCCAGGAAGACGCCGCCGCCAAGGTCGAGCGCCAGGTGGACAAATCGGCCGCCGCGCTGCTGCTGCAGGACCGCATCGGCGACCGCTTCAACGCCATCGTCACCGGCGCGGCCGCCAAGGGTACCTGGGTGCGCGTGCTGCAGCCGCCGGTGGAAGGCAAGCTGGAGCAGGGCTACGAAGGCGTGGACGTGGGCGACCGGCTGCAGGTCGAACTGATCGACGTAGACGTGCGCCAGGGCTTCATCGACTTCAAGAAGGTGGAACGCGGCGGTGGG
>JBJSYW010000513.1:0-8142 GCA_046089985.1 Chloroflexota bacterium | reverse complement strand
TTGGCGCCCGAGCGGCAGGAAACCAGCAGCGGGTTGGAGGGATCGCCAAAGCCCTTGCCGGTCTGGCGCTCGACGTCTTTCAGCGCAGCCAGTTCCTGGTCCCACATGCCTTCGGGGAACTTGCCGCCCTCGGCCAGGTAGGCATTGCAGGCTGCGGTAGTGACGGTGAAACCGGGCGGCACGGGCACGCCGGCGCGCGTCATGTCCGCCAGGCCGGCGCCCTTACCGCCGAGCAGGGCGCGCACGCCCTCCCAGCTGCCGGCGGCCTTCTCGGCCTCGGCGACTTCAGTGAACAGATAGACCCACTTCTTTGCCATTCTTTATCTCCTATACGAAAAAGATTGCTGTTTGGGGTGCGAACACCAATCGGATAGTTTACCATATTAAATAAATTTGGACCGCCGGCGCACGGTCCAAATCTGTATATTCATCAGGCTTTAAATGTCCAATGACAGCAGCAAACCCAGGTGATCGGACAGCTCCGGCGGCCCATCGCCCACCACCTGGATGCGGCGCAGCGCCAGGGCCAGCTGCGGGTTGGCCCAGGCATAGTCGATGCGCAGGTTGGGGCTGCTGGAGGGGTAGGTGAAACCGTCCTGTGCGCCGCACAGCCGGGTCCAGGCGTCCACCCAACCGGCCTCTTCCAGCAGATAGAGCCGCCCCTGCCCCGCCGGGGCATTAAAATCACCGATCAACAGCCCCGGCCCCTCGATCTGGCGGACAAACGGCAGCGCCTCAGCCAGGTTATCCTGCAGCTGCGCTTCCACCCATGAAAAATGGATGTTAATGAGGTTTAGCACACCCCCGGGGCGGGCAAAGCGCGCCAGCAGCGCCACGCGCGGCTGGGTGTCTTCCAATCCCGGGCGCAGCGAGAGCTTCAGCGGCTCGACGCGCTCGATTGGCAGGCGCGACAGCAGCGCCACCCCGGTCTCCAGCGCCGCCGGGCGCGTCTCGGCCGGCTGGAAAACCACGTGCGGGTACTCGCCCGACAGGCGCGCCAGCTGCATGGCCTGGTCGACCCCGCCGTCGCGCCCGGCGTCCTTTTGCACCGCCTGCAGCGCCACGATATCCGGGCGAGCCTGGCGCAGCACATCGACGATGGCGCGGCTGCGCTGCTCCCATGCGCCATGCCGGTCAACATATTGATTGATATTGAGCGATAAGACGGTCAGCATGAATTGTCCTCCCTGAAACCAGGCGCCAGTGTACTTCTGCGGGCTGGAGCATGCAATACGGAATTTCCCTAGCCCGGCGCGCGAGCGCTCCACGACAATTAATTTTGCGTCAACATTAATATTTCCTTTTTGTATTGACTTTTTCTCTTTCCGTGCTATAATCAGGCTGACCGAAAAAGGCAAAACCGGCGAAAGCCGGCGACGCAAAACCATGGATCTACCGCCGTCACGGGCCACGACTGCCAGGTTACCGAAACTACAACGCAACTACCAACTCTGTCCTGTACTTGTAGTCAGCGGACCTGTGACGATAAACGAAACAGGTCCGCTGTTATTAACAGCACAACCCGGATGTAAATCGCAATTTTTTCGTTTTTTCAGTGGAGGTACAAATGGCTAACCAGCGCAAGCTCAGACCTACAACGATCATTTGGGGGATGGTATCGGCTCTGCTGGTCATCACCCTGCTGATCGCCCCCGGCCTATCTGCAACGTCCGCTGCCGCAGCGCAGCGCTCGTACATCGTGCAGGGAACCAGCACCGATGAGGTTGTGGCGTTGATCGCCCGGCACGGCGGTGAACTGACCTCCCGGCTCGACATCATCAACGGCGCCGGCGCGCTGCTGACCGAGCAGGCCGCCCAGGCGTTGGATGCCGAACCCGGCGTCAGCCTCTCTGAGAACCGCGGTATGAACGTGGATGCGATGCTGTCGGCTAAGGGCAGCAGCGATGTCCCGGTCAGCGATTACGGCGACGCAATCGGCGCCGAAGCGGTGTGGGCTGCCGGGATCACCGGGAAGGGCGTCGGCGTGGCGCTGCTCGACTCGGGCGTGGCGAAGATGAACCAGCTGGTCAAACCCACCTCCGGCAAAGGCAACCGCATCGTCGGTTGGAACGACTTCGTGGACGGCGGCGGTAAGGGCAAGATCGTTGACCCGAACGGGCATGGCACGCACGTAGCCGGGGTGATCGCCAACAGCGAGATCGGCGCCGACAACGAGTACAACGGGGTCGCCCCCGATGTCAACCTGGTGGTAGCACGCGTCGCCGACGAGAACGGCTATGCCACGTACGAGACCGTCATCCAGGGCATTGCCTGGGTGCTGGAGACCAAGAGCCAGTACAACACCCGCGTGTTGAACATCTCGATGTCGGCCCAGGCGGTTACGCCCTACTGGATGGACCCGGTCAACCAGGCGCTGATGGTGCTGTGGAAGTCGGGCATTGTGGTGGTGGCCGCAGCCGGCAACAAAGGCCCGAATGCGCTGACCATCGGCGTCCCGGGCAACAACCCCTACATCGTCACCGTCGGCGCTTTCACCGACTCCTTCACTCCGGACGACTGGAGCGACGACTACATCCCGACCTTCTCATCCGCCGGGCCAACCCAGGACGGCTTCATCAAGCCCGACCTGGTGGCGCCTGGGGCGCACATCGTTTCGCTGATGGGCAAAGAGTCATATCTGAAAAAGATGTACCCGGAAGCAGCGGTCGGCAAGGATTACTTCAAGCTGGCTGGGACCTCGCAGGCCACCGCAGTAGTCAGCGGTTTGGCGGCCCTGGTGATCGCCAAGAACCCTGCCCTCACCCCCGATCAGGTCAAGTATCGCCTGATGGCATCGGCTGCACCGCAGTTCAACACCGAGACGGGCGAGGCCGGGTACGCCGTCTGGCAGCAGGGCAGCGGCCGGGTGTTTGCGCCGTTAGCCGTGTTGGCCCCTGAGCTGACCGGCCGGGCCAACGGTGGGATGGATATCAACGCCGACCTGGCGCACGTCAAGCACTACCTGGGCTACAGCTACCGCGGCGAAGACGGCACTTACCACCTGTTCGGGGATGATGGCAGCTGGGCCGGCGGCGCCGGCGTATGGGACGGCATCACCCACGTTACGAAGGGCGGGTTCTGGGCCGATAAGGGCGGCTTCTGGGCTGACCTGGGCGGCTTCTGGGCCGATAAGGGCGGTTTCTGGGCCGACAAAGGCGGCTTTTGGGCTGATAAGGGTGGGTTCTGGGCCGACAAGGGTGGCTTCTGGGCCGACTGGAACGCCTTCATGCTCGACAAGGGCGGCTTCTGGGCTGACAAGGGCGGTTTCTGGGCCGACAAGGGCGGTTTCTGGGCCGATATGAGCGGCTTCTGGGGCCAAGCCGGCTCCTACTCCGCCGACGCCCTGGAGAGCACCGGAGATCTGTTCGGTGACCCGGATTTCTCCCAGGTAGGCGGCTTCTGGGCCGACAAGGGCGGCTTCTGGGCTGACAGCGGGTTCTGGTCTGACTCGCTGCTCCATAACGACGACTGATCTGCGTACACTGCGCAATAAAAAAAACGGCGGCCCGCTTGGACCGCCGTTTTTTATTCAATGCAGCCGGCTGGGATGCCGCTGGGCCTTCCTTACACCCGCGCTTCTGTGACCGCGTGCAGCGCTTCTTCGGCCCACTGCTGATCCAGGCGTGCACCAATGCGCTTGAAAGTCGTCTCCAACCGGCTAAAAATCTCCGCCGCCCGGTCCAGGTCGCCGCGCTGCTGCGCCAGGCAGCCCAGTTGATATCCCGCCCGCGCTTCGTTCAGCAAGCTGTGGTGGCGGGCGAACAGCGCCTGGCTCTCGTTAAAGTGTTCCTCGGCCGCGGTCCAATCGCCGCTTTGAGCCGCCAACATGCCCAGCAGACGCAGATAATCGCCGCGCTCGAAGGCATCCGGGTTGTCAGCCAGGAAGCCGCTGTCGTCAAGCAGCGCCCCGGCCTGAGCAGCCCAACGCCGCGCCTGCTCGATCTCCCCCGCGCCAAACGCCGCCTGCCCTAACATACAGTAGCAGTCTGCCAGGCTTTCCGGGGCGCTGTCGCCATCAATGGTAGCCAGGTACTGCTCGGTCAGGGCCTGCGCCTGCCGCCAATCACGCCGCATCAGCGCCAGCACCGCCAGGTTCTTTAGAATGCCGCTCTGCAACGATGAGTAGCCGATCTGCCGGCTCAATTCGCTGGCTTTCTCCAGATCCTGGTGAGCCGCATCCAGCTCGCCACGCTGCACGTTCAGCCAGCCCAGGTTATTCAAAGCGATGGCGATGCCTTCCGGCTGGCCCAGGCGGGTCTTCAGTTCCAGGCAGCGCGCCAGGTGCCCATACGCATCGTCCAGCTGGCCCATCTCGATCTCCAGCAGCCCGAAATTATTAAAGGAGGCCGCCAGGTTCACCAGGTCGCGCGTGGCTTCGCGGATGGCTATGCTCTTGCGGATATACACCGCTGCATTCTCGCCGTCGCCCTTATTAAAAGCGATCCCACCCAGGCGGTTGTAGATCGAGGCGATCACGTCATACGCATCGCTGCCTTCGACCAACACCAGGCTGCCTTGCAGCAGCGCCTCGGCTTCGGCCATATTGCCGCGCCGGTAGTGCAGCCAGCCCAGGTCGTTCAATACCTGCGCCTGCTCGTCTGGGAAGCGCTCGGACGCCTGCTGCAGCAGATCCCGCCCCAAGGTCAGGTTCGCCATAGCCATTTCGTATTCGCCCTGGCGCTCATGGGTGCGGGCGATGCGCCGGTGCAGCGAGCTGACCTGGTTCAGCGCGCAGCCGTCTGCCTCCAGGCGCAGCTGGCGCAGGGCCTGCTCGTAATACTCGCGCGCCCGCGGGTATTCGCCGAAGAACAGCTGGGCATCCCCCAGCCCGCTGTAGATCTGGTGCATCTGGCTCGGGCTGGGCTGCACCCGCTGGGACAGCTCCAGGGCGGCCTCCAACTGCTGGCTGGCCTGCAGGTAAGCCTGGTTGCCGGCCGAACGCTGCCCGGAGAGCACCAGGTAATGCAGCGCCCGGTCCGGGTAGGGGCTCCAGCGGTAGTGGTTTGCCAGAAGCTCGACCTGCTCATCCAGCCGGTCGGCGTACATGCGCTCGATCGTCTCGGCCACCTGCCCGTGCATAGCGCTGCGCTCTTTGCGCAGGATGGTGCCATAGATGGCGTCCGACATCAGGATATGGCGGAAGTTATACTCGGTCCGCGAGGCGGCCTTAGCCTGCACGAACTCGCGCTTTTCAAGCTCTTCCAGCACTGCGTACAAATCGCGCGCATCCTGCAGCGGCAGCACCGCACTCAACAGCGGCAGGCTGAAGGTGCGCCCAATGACCGAGGCCATCTGCAGCGTGCGCCGCAGGCCGGGCTGCAGGCGGTCAAAACGGGCCAGGATCAACTCCTGCAGCGTGTCTGGCACGCCCAGCGCGGCCGGGTCAGCCCCCGGCACCACCTGCCACTGCCCATCCTGGTTGTGCAGCACACCCTGGTCGATCAGCATGCGCAGGATCTCTTCCAGGTAGAACGGGATGCCCGCCGCTCGCTGCAGGATCTGATCGCGCAACTTATCGGGCAGTTCAGGGATCGAGAGCAGCAGATCGAGCAGCAGCTGGCTCTGATCGCGCGACAGGTTGACCAGGTTGATCTCGTGATAGCGCTCGCCCAGGTTCAGGCGCGCCCATTTGACCGCCTGTTCCAACGGGCCGGGCAGCAGCACGCGCGAGATCGCCAGCACAAACAGCGGCGACAGGCGCAGGGCGTCGAGCAAAAAGCGCACCAGTTCCAACGAAGCGTCATCGGCCCAGTGGAGATCGTCCAACACCAGCACCAGCGGGCAATATTGCAGTTCCACCGCCAGCAGATCGCGCATCGCCAGGAAGATCAACTGGCGCAGCTGGGCCGGGTCCATGCGTTTCAGACGCTCGCCGGCCTCCGGGTCGGAATACGGCAGCCCCATCAGGTGCTCCAGCAGCGGCAGCGTTTCCCGGGCGTCCTCGCCCAGGCGTAGGTCCAGCTGCTGCGCTAACCGTTCGCGCACCTCCAGCAGCGGCGCAGTCGAGGGCAGCTCCAGGTAGCACAGCAGCAGCTCGCGGATCAGCCAATAAGAGACCCGCCGGTAGGCCAGGCTTTGCCCCTCCAACACCCGCACCTGGTCACGGTCTAATGCGGCCTTAAACTCGGCCGTCAGGCGGCTCTTGCCCAGCCCGGCCTCGCCGGTGATCAGGGCGAACTGCCCGTGGCGGTGTTCCAGCAGATCGTCTACCGCCAGTCGCAGCCGGTTCAGTTCGGCATCCCGGCCGATCATCGGCGCGTGCAGCCCCTCGATGCCGCGCGCCGAGCCGGGGCGGCTCTTCAGCCCGATCACCCGGTAGGCCACCACCGGCTGGGCGATGCCCTTCAACTGCAGCGGCGCTTGCTGCTCGCAGTCGACAAACTTGCGCACCTGGCGGTAAACCGCCTCGCTGATCAGGATGCCGCCTGGCACCCCGGAGGATTCCAGGCGCGAGGCCAGGTTGACCGTATCGCCGATGGCGGTGTAGTTCATCATCAGGTCGCTGCCGATCCCGCCCACGATCACCGAGCCGGAGTGCAGACCGATGCGCACCGAGAGGTCGAAATCGATCTCCTTGCGCAGCTCCTTGTTCAACTCCTGCAGGTCGACCTGCATATCCATCGCAGAACGGATGGCGCGCTCGGCGTTGTTCTCATGCGAGATCGGCGCCCCATATAGCGCCATCAGGCCATCCCCGGCGATCTTATCCACCACCCCGTCATATTTATAGACATTGGCCGATAACACGCGCACATAGCGCTGGATCATGTTGTACAGGTCTTCGCTGTCGATGCGCTGCGACAGGGCGGTGAAGCCGGAGATATCGGCGAACAGCACCGTTACGTTGCGGCGCTGGCCGCTGGCTTCGACGCCAGCGCGCCGCAGCCGGTCGGCCAGGTCGGCGCCGATCATCGTTCCAAACTGCGCCCCAAAAGGCGCAGCGTCGGGGCTGGAGGAGCCGGGAGCGGCATCCACCAGGCGCGTCCCGCAGTTTCCGCAGAACTTCATACCTGGAGGATTGTTAAAACCACAACTTGTACACAATGTAGTCACACCTGAATCTTACTCGTTTTCAACCCAACCGGCAATATTAAACCCGGGCGAGATTTAATCCTGACTGTAAAAATATGATAAAAAAGAGAATCGACGTTGACATGTGCCGCTCCTTTCGGTATAATACAGCCCGCTGTGTCCCCAGCCGAAACTTTGCTGGGGCCTGATTTTGTTGGCTGCCGGTTTTGACCGGCAGGCAGTCCCCAACTTCCCCATGCTGCGGCGCGTGGGTTGCTGCTTGTGCGCGGCATACATGGTGAAGTGAAGCTTGGAGGAGCATAAAAAATGAAGTATGCAATTGTTGAAGATGGCGGCAAGCAGTACAAGGCCGTCTTGGGTGGTACGATTGAAGTCGATTACTACCCGGCCGAGATCGGTGAGCCGGTCGACCTGGAGAATGTGCTCCTGGTGGTCGATGGCAGCACCGTGAATGTCGGCAAACCCACGGTCGCCGGCGCCAAGGTGCAAGCCAGCGTTGCTGCGCAGGTGAAGGGTCCCAAGCTGATCGTTTTCCGCTACCGGCCGAAGAAGCGCATCCGCCGCAAAACCGGCCACCGGCAGAAATACACCCGCTTGACTATCAACGAGATCTCGCTGGACTGATCTCAAGGAGAAGGAAACATGGCTCACAAGAAAGGTGGCGGCTCTAGCCGCAACGGTCGTGACAGTCAAAGCCAGCGCCTGGGCGTCAAGAAGTTCGGTGGTGAGGTTGTCCTCTCCGGGAACATCCTGGTTCGCCAGCACGGCACTCGCATCAAGCCCGGCCTGAACGTTGGCGTCGGCAAAGATTATACCCTGTTCGCTACCATCGATGGTGTGGTGGTGTACGAAATGCAGCGCGACAACCGCAAGCGCGTCAGCGTCATCCCGGCTGAACAAGCTCAGCAGCCCGAGACCGGCGCTGAAGAATAATGGTGCCCTGATGAATAAAGACATCCAGCCTACCTACTATGTGGATGCCCAGGTGATCTGCGCCTGCGGCAACACCTGGAACACCGGCTCCACCCGCAAGGTCATCCGCACTGACGTGTGCTCCAAGTGCCACCCGTTCTTCACCGGTGAGCAGCGCATCGTCGACACCGAAGGCCA
>JBJSYW010000512.1:0-11053 GCA_046089985.1 Chloroflexota bacterium | reverse complement strand
GCTTCACTGGCAGTTTGCACCACCTGCACCACGCCGCCCGGCTGGGGCGTGGCGTCTGCGCCGGCTGGCGCACCGGGCTGCTCGCCCGGCGCAGCGCTGGGCTGTTCGCCGGGCTGCTCGGGGAGCGCCGCGCCGGCGGTGGCCAGCGGCGGCTTGGCGCCGCCCAGGACGGACAACTGCTGCTGCGCCGGCTGCGCCAGGCTCATCAGCCCGGCGGCTGCCAGGCCCAGGAAGATGCCCAGCACCAGCAGGGCCAGCCCGCCGCCGGTGAAGGAACCGGCGTGCAGCGGGCGGCGCGCCCGGGCGTACACCCCGTAAACCAGCAGCAGCAGCCCGACGGCTGCCAGCCCCAGCCCGCCCAACGCTGCCAGCCCGATCGCCAGCTGCCCGGCGCTCGGCCCGGCTGCCGGGTGCGCCATCCAGGCGGCCAGCGCGCCGGCGGGGGCCCAGCCGGTCCCCGGCAGGGTGGACTTGGGGGCGACGCGGAAGGTGACGGTGTTGGTGTTATCCGTCCGGTTGTTCCCCCAGGTCAGCTTGGCCGTGTTCTGGTGGCGTTTCGGTTCGGTGGCGGTGCTGTTGACCTTGGTCAGGATCGTTACCACCACCTTCTGGTCCGGTTCCAAATCGCCAACGGTGACATCCACCGTGCGCGCCCCGGTATTCATCGTGCCGGTGCCGCGCGTGGTGCTGACGCTGGTTAAATCCAGCACGGTTGGGAAGTCATCGTAGATGCGTAAATTCTCGATCGTGGTGGTGCCATTGTTTATTACCGTGATCTTGAAGGTGATAGTCTCATCCACCTTCGCCTGGGCCGGGGCTACGCTCTTTGTGCTTTCAATGTCGAAGACCGGCGTTTGGGTCACCGTGTTGATATCCTGCCCGGTGGCGATCACCGTGACCGATTCGTCTATACCGGTAGCCAGCAGCGAGTTAATGATCTGCGAACCGATCGGCGCGGAACTACTCACTTTCCCCACCACCTTGAAGGATGCTTTGGTGCTGGGGCTGAGCGAATCGGTCAGCTTAAAGACGCACTGCCTGGTGGTGCTGTTGCACGAACCGCTGCCGATCGAGCCGGGGATGATGCGCACCGGGCTGAGGTTGGCGCCCATCGTATCGGTAACGATGATTGTGCTGACGGTGCGGTTGCCGGCGTTGGTGATCGAAACCGTGTAGGTAACCACGTCGCCCGGCTCTACGGTCGTCACCCCATCGACCTTGCCCACCTGCAGCGAGCCGCCTGGGGTGACGGTGAAGGTCACCTTCTCCGATAGGGCGGTGATCTTACTGCCGGTTGGCCCCCAGGTCACACTGGCCTGGTTGGTCAGGTCAACCGTGTCGGAGATGGTCGCCCGCCCGGCGACGATCACGCGCGCTGTTGTGGATGCACCGGAAGCCAGGTCGCCGATATAAGCGGTGTAGGTGTTCCCGACCGCATAGCCGCGATTGGAAGTGCGATAGCTCAGGTAAGGGTGCAGCACGTCCTGGATACTGACTCCGGTCAGCTTTATTCCACCTGTGTTCTGGATGTTGATGGTGAACGTGATCGGCTCGCCAACGCGCGCGGTCGGGGGTGAAACGGTTTTGGTGATCTTGATCCCGCCTACGATCACCGTGGCAGTGGATTTATTGTTCGCCAGGTTGAAATCGTTGTAATTGCCGAATTTGGCGTTGCCGGTAACGCTGACGGATTGGCTCGGGGTATCCGGCAGCACTTCAAAACGCAGCACAACCTTGCGTGGCAGCCCATCGGGAGGTATCGGGTCATTTAGAGTCAGGGTACCATTATTGTAGTCTGCCAGGCCGGCGCCTTCGATAATCCCAACATAACTGAATGCCGCTGGTTTTAGATCCACCACGCGCACATTCTTCGCATCCATTGGACCGGTGTTGGTGAGCACAATCGTATAATCAACGAAACCGGTCGAGACGTTTGTGGGGTCAGCAGTCAGCAGCAGCTGCAGGTCGATGCTGTCGATGTTCCCTTTCGAATCATCCACGTTATTGTCCGGGTTGGCATCCTCGGTAAGCAGGGTAACTACGTTAGTGACGCTGGATACAGCAATATCCTTGGGGATCGTCACCTGGAACGAGATCTGGTCGATGTTGGTCGGGTTGGCGTCGGTGTAGTAGCAGCTTACCAGGGTGGTCGAGCTGGTCAGCAGGCAGTTCCATTTGCCGATGTTGGTCGGCGTCCAGGTCAATCCCTCGGGCAGCGGGTCTTCGATCTTAATCGCCCCAACGATGGTTTGGGTCAGGTAGCCGGTGGCCCGCGATACATTAATAAAATACAGGTTATTCGTACCAACAGTAAAAGTGGTCGGCAGTTGCGATTTACTCACCTGTAAGTCAAAGTTCGGGGTAGCTGCCGGTTCCAGCGGGACCGGGCCGGACGGTTCGGTGATGATCGTCGGAGTGATCTGCGCCGCCGGCGCTTCCAGCGAGCCGGCCTGCTCATAGGCCGCCGGCGCGGCCTGCGCCGGCGCCGCGGCGGTCAGGGCCAGCCAGCCAAAAAGCAGCCCGCCGCTGACCGCCAGCGCAGCCAGGGCGCTCATCAGCGCCTGGCGGCGGATACCCCATTGGGGAACTGCCCGCAGGAGAGGAGTTTTCATGGGATGGATCTCCGCATCTGTAAAGGATGTACTTCTGTTACCCGGCGTCATCTGTCCGTCTGCGCCGGCAGGCGCATAGGATGCCGCCAAGCATATTATATCATCCGTCGCATGCCTGCTGCATCCGCCGTGCGCGCCCGGCCCGGCATTTCCCGGAAAATGGCGGCTAACGGAACGGGCCGCCGCCCGCTCTGCGCGATGGTCTTCACCGGTTTCATGCACTTCTCACTCAGAACGCCGCGCCTGCCGGCGGGTACCCCCCCTTAACCGGGTAATAATCACCGAAATATGAAGGAACTGTAAGCTTCGCCTTACCGCTTTCGGTTAAAATATTCTCGTACGTAGCGGTCCCCCCCCACCGGTTCAGGTTGGTATTATGAAAGCTGTCGTCATCCTTCGCAGAGCGTTCGCCCTGGCCCTGGCGTTGGTCCTTGGGTTGTTTTCGGTTTGGGCCTTTCTGCAGGTGATGCCGGCGCGCGCCGCAGCCCTGCCTGCGCCGGCGGCCCTGCCGCAGCTGCCGTCTGCCGGGCCGCTGCGCCTGCTGCACAGCAGCCCCGAGGCGCTGGAAGTGCAGGTGGATGTGCCCCAGCCCAGCTTCCACGTCTCGCAGACCGCCGATGGCCAACCCTGCCAGGAGCTGCGCCTGGACGGTTTCACCGCCATCGACCCGGCCGGCCGTCCGGCGCTGCCTGCGCGCGGCGCCCTGCTGGGCATCCCGCCAGACGGCGAGCCGCAGCTTGAGCTGCTGCAGGCCGATTTCGTCGAGCTGCCCGGTACGTACCGCCTGTGCCCAGTTCTCACCCCCGCTTACCACGTTGACCCCCAGACCGGTGCGCCGCAGTTTGACGGCTACCGCTCCCTGGCTGACCCGGCGGTCTACCAGACGGACGTTTTTACCCCCACCCGCCCGGCGCTGCTGGCGGGCACGGCGTGGGTGCGCAGCCAGCGGGCGGCGCTGCTGCGCTTCCAGCCGCTGCAGTACAACCCGCTCAGCGGCCGGCTGCGCGTGGCGAGCACGATCCGCGTAGCGCTGCGCCTGCCGGCCGGCCCGGCCGCCGCTCGGCCGGCGGCAGGTGCGCCCGGGGCAGCTGCTGCCGGGCCGGCTGCGCTTGCGCCGGTGGATGAAGGCCCGTTCGAAACGCTGCTGCAGGCCGGCCTGCTGCACTATGACCAGGCGCGCGCCTGGCGCAGTCCCGCGGCCGCGCCCGGCGGCCCGGCCGCAGCCCGCCCTGCGACCGCGCCCCCCGTCGGCCCGCGCTGCCCGGCGGCCCCCGGCGCCAGCTACGACTGCTACCGCGTGCGCCTCAACCAGGACGGCCTGCACCGCCTGACGTACGCCGACCTGCTGGCAGCAGGCATCCCCGACGCCGCCCTGGATGGGCTGGACCCGCGCAGTCTGCGCCTCGAGCTGCAAGGCGCTCAAGTGGCGCTGCTGGTCAGCGGCGAGCAGGACGGTGTGTTCGACTCTACCGACGCGCTGTTCTTCCTCGGCCAGAAGCTCGACCAGCGTTTCAGCGATACCAGCGTCTACTGGCTCAGCTGGGGCGGCGGCTCCGGCCTGCGCATGGCCTCCGCTTCCGCCGCCCCGCAGCCCGGCCTGCCCGCCCCGGGTTGGTTCACCGGCAGCCTGTTGATCGAGCAGCGCAGTGTGTATTTCGCCTCCACCGCCGACGCCCCGCGCTACGATCACTTCTACTGGACCCCGATCATCAACCGCTCGCTGACCAACCCGGCCGCCTGGACCACCAGCTTCGCGCTGGTCGACCTGGCCGCCGGCCCCGGGGCGCGCTTTGCCGCCCACCTGCGCGGCTACTCCACCCCCACCAGCCACACCACCCAGGTGCTGCTGAACAGCCAGCTGCTTACCACCGCAGTCTACGCGGCCAACGCTCCGTTCGATTACTCCACCGCCATACCGGCCGCGCTGCTGAAGCCCACCGGCAACCAGGTCCGGCTGAACATCCTGCCCAGCGGCGGCACGGATGTCAACCTGGCACGCTACTTTGAAGTGTTCTACCCGCGCAAGTTCAACGCCGCCGCCGGCGAACTGGCCTTTGACCTGCAGCCCGGCAGCTGGACGCTCAGCGTGACCGGCTTCAGCACCTCCACCCTGCTGCTGCTGGATGTGACCGATCCCCAGCGCCCCCGCGTATTCAGTGAAACCCTGGCGCTGTCCAACCAGGGCCAGTATGCGCTGCAGTTCAGCCAGGCGCTCTCCGCCCGCCGCCAGTACCGCGCCGTTTCACCCGCCGCATGGCTCAAACCCAAAGCCATCGAGCTAGACACGCCCTCCGATTTGCTCGGCCCGCACAGCGCCGCCGATTACCTGCTGATCACGCATGCGAGCTTTATCACCGAGATGCGCCGCCTGGTCGAGTACCGCGCCGGGCAGGGTTTCCACACCGGCCTGGTCGATGTGCAGGATATCTACGACGAGTTCAACGGCGGGGTGATGTCGCCGGACGCCATCCGCAGCTTCCTCACCCAGGCCTACCAATCCTGGCGCAGCCCGGCCCTCAGCTACGTGGTGTTGGCCGGCGATGGCAGTGTGGACCCGCGCGCTTATACCGGCTATGCCGAGCTGCAGTCCGTGCCGCCCTACCTGGACAACGTCGACCTGTTCCTGGGCGAGGCCGCCACCGACAACCGCTATGCCATGCTCAGCGGTGATGACCCCGTGCCGGATATCTTCCTCGGCCGCTTATCGGTGCGCACCCCGGCCGAAGCGGCCGCGGTGGTGCAAAAGCTGATCCACTACGAACAGACCCCGCCCGGAGCTGACGGCTGGAACCGCCGCCTGATGTTCGTGGCCGATAACCCGGACAACGCCGGAGATTTTCACTACTATTCCAACGAAGTGGCCGATTATTACGTCCCCGATCCCTACACCGCCCAGAAGATCTACTACCCGGAGCAGTTTACCCCCTCGCGCCCCTACACCACCACCATCATCCAGGGCATCAACGACGGCCGGCTGATCGTCAGTTACGTGGGGCACGGCGCGCAGCGCGGCTGGGCCGGCACCGAGATGTTGATGAAATCCGAGTGGCTGGGACAGCTGACCAACTATGACCGCCTGGTCTTTTTCACCCCGATGACCTGCCTGGAGGGCTATTTCGTCGGCATCACCACCGCCACCTTCGACGCCTCAGCGCTGGCCGAGTCGTACAACCGCCTGCCGAATGGTGGGGCGGTGGGCAGCTTTTCGCCCTCCGGGCTGGGCCTGGCCTCGGGTCACGATTACCTGGAGCGCGGCCTGTTCGACGCCATCTTCAACCAATATGTCGATCGCCTTGGCCCGGCTACCACGCTGGCCAAGCTGTTCATCTTTGGCGAGACCAGCGGCCACCGTGATCTGATCGAAACCTACATGCTGTTTGGCGACCCCGCCACCCGTCTGCACCTGCTGCGCCCGCAGCTGACGCTCACCAAGTCGGCCTTCATCCCGCCGCCCGAGCCGGGCAGGCCGCTTGACGTGGGCTACGTGCTGCGCTACACCAACCAGGGCGACCGCACGGCTGCCCGCCTGGTGATCAGCGACGTGCTGCCTGCCTGGGCGCTCTCGGCCGCTTTCAGCTACTCCGGGCCGCAGGTCACGGCCCGGCCTGGCGCTCCCTACACCTGGGACGTGGCCGACCTGGCCCCCGGCGCGCAGGGCGTGATCACCCTGACCATCCGCCCAGACGCATCCTACCTGGGGGTGTACACCAACACCGCCGCCATTGCCGCGCTGGGCGAACTGGAGACGCGGCTGGACGACAACCAGGCCGGGGCCGGGCTGCGCTACCGCCACCACTTCCTGCCGCTGGTGGTCAACACCATCTTTCGGATCCAGTTCCCGGCGGTGTTTGGCCCGCGCGCCGCGCCGTAGCTACTTCTTCAGCTTGCGCTCATCGCCCTGGCGCACGGTCACCCCGCCGGCGTCCAGGTGTTCCAGGAAGCCCAGCACGTATTTGCGGCTGGTGTTGAAATGGTCGCGCGCCTGGGCCACGGTCAGCGAGCCGTGGCGGGCGATCAGCATGTGCACGTCCTGCAGCATGCGTTCATAATCCTGGCGGCGGAAGACCACTTCCTGGTTAACCGCCACCAGCTGGCCCAGGTCTAGCAGTGCGGCGGTCACATCTTCGCCGGCCTCGGCCTGGCACTCTTTCAGCGTGGGCGGGGCGTACGGGGCGGCGGCGAAGCGCCGCAGCAGCCGGTCCACCGCCGCCTGCTGGGTGGGGTTGAAGCGCACCTGGTGCCCGGCCAGCGCCACCAGCGGCCCGGCCTCCACCAGCTCGCCGGCAGCCACCAGCCGCCGCACCAGCGCGGCGAACAGGCGCGGCGACGGCCGGGTGACGTCCTTCAGCCGGCTTTTCAACTCCTCGCGCAGCATGCCGCGCCGCAGCGGGTAGGCCTTGTGGTAGGCCTGCACTTCCTGGCGGGCGCGCCCGGCGGCTGCCTCCCAGGCGGCCCGGGCGGTCATCAGCGCTTCCGGGTCGAGCCGGGCGGCTTCGCCCGGCGGCGGCGCGCCTGCCGCGTCCAGGTCCAGCATCTGCCCGGAAGCCAGCAGCTCCCCGGCCGCAGCCAGGGCCGCCTCACGGCCCAGGTTCGAGCGGGCGATCACGTCCTTCAATGGCGCAGCCCCCAGGGCGGTCAGCGCCTGCAGCAGGATGTCGGCCGGGTCGCCCTGGGCGAGCGCTTCCAGGCGCTGCAGGCTCTCCTCGGCGAAGCGCTTGTGGCGGCCCTTGGGGTGTGGGTCCACCACCGCGCCGCCGCCCAGCGTCTCGCCCGGCGACGGGCGGCGCAGGATATAACGGTCGCCGCGCATCGCCACCACGGGCCCGGCCAGTTCCAGCTGCAGCCAGCCCTGCTCGCCCGGCGACAGCTCCTCCACGCCCAACAGCCGCACCCGCGCTACCACTTCGGCTGCGCCGATGAACAGCTTGACTTCCGTGTTGTGCTTCAGCGGCGCGCTGGCATCCGGCAGCAGGCGGAACTGCACGTCCAGCCGCCCGCTGGGGCGGTACGTGCCGGGGCGGGCCACCACCTCGCCGCGCTGCACTTCTTCCAGCGAGACGCCGGAGATGTTCACCGCCGTGCGGCTGCCTGGCACGGCAGCCTGCTCCTTCTGCTTGTGGGTCTGCAGCCCGCGCACCCGCCCGCGCCGCCCGGCCGGCAGGATCTCGACCTCATCGCCCACCTGCAGCCGCCCGTCCAGCAGCGTGCCGGTCACCACCGTGCCGAACCCGGCGATGGTGAACACCCGGTCCACCGGCAGGCGCGGCCGGTTCAGGTCGGGGCGGGCCGGGCGCTCGGCCAGGCAGGTCCCCAGGGCGGTCTTCAGCGCCGCCAGGCCCTCGCCGCTGCGCGCCGAAACGCGCAGCACCGGGGCGTCTTCCAGCACCGTCCCGCTCAACACGCCGCGCAGGTCGCTCTCCACCAGGTCCAGCCAGTCATCCCGCCCGGCCGGGTCGAGCATGTCGATCTTGGTCAGCGCCACAACGCCGCCCTGGATCTGCAGCAGATCCAGGATCGCCAGGTGCTCGCGGGTCTGCGGCATCACGCCTTCGTCGGCAGCCACCACGAACAGCACCGCGTCGATGCCGCCCACGCCCGCCAGCATGTTCTCGATAAAATCGCGGTGGCCCGGCACATCCACCACGCCCACTTCTTCCTCGGCCCCGCCCGGAAACGGCAGTTTCAGCCAGGCGAAGCCCAGGTCGATGGTCATCTCGCGCTCGCGCTCTTCTTTCAGCCGGTCCGGATGGATCCCGGTCAGCGCTTCTACCAGGGTGGATTTGCCGTGGTCGACATGCCCGGCGGTGCCGATGACGCGCATAGCTGTGCCTGCCGGTTTCTAGCGCACGCGGCCTACGCTGCGCTCGTATGAGGTGACCCACTCGTGGGCCATTGCCAGCAGCGACTGCAGCTGTTTTTCCGACTGCTCGTTCATCTGCTGCATCAGGTCCTGGATTTCCTGCAGCACGTCTTCCAGGGCGGTGATCTTATCGGCCAGGCGCTCGTTCTGCCGCCCAGCTTCATTGCGCTGCTCGTCCATCGTCAGGGTGTAGTTGGTCCAGCGCTTCTGGTCGTCGGCCTTGAAGGTTACCCACTCCTGGCGGAAGCGCTCTTCAGCCAGGCGCTGGATCTCGGAGATCTCGTTCACCCGGCGTTCCATCTTCTGCGATAGTTCGTCCACCAGCTGCTGCGAGCGCTTGATCGAGCGGTTGGTGGCATCCAGCGCCTGCAGGGTGTTCTCGATATCGTTGGTCTGGCTTTCGATCACCTGGAAGCGGGTCTGCCATTCCTTCCACACCCGTTCGCGCTCGACCTCGCGCAGCGCCTGGTTGTCGAGGAAGTTGGCCGCCGCCTCGCGGCGCTCGGTCTCCAGCGTGGCCAGTTCGTTCAGGCGCGCTTCCAGCTTTTTGAGCGTCGAGGCGGCCAGCTCGGTGCGGCCGTAGTTCTCGTCGACGCGCTTGCGCATCGCCGTCACTTCGCCGGTCAGATCGGTCAGGCGCTTAGAGTCCTGCCGCCGGCCGTCGTCCATCAGGCGGATGGTGCGGGTGTACTCCTCTTCGCTGCGGCGCATCATCTCGATGCGCGTGCGCACCTCATCGATCAGCTTGGCCAGTCGGCTCTCCTCATCCATGCGCGCCTTGATACCGCGTTTCATATCCGGCAGCTGTTCCAGCTCTTTCCGCACTTCGGCCACCGAAGTCTCGATGGCGCGCAGCTCGGTGCGGCGCAGCTTTTCGGCCTCTTCGTCGCGCTTTTTGATCGTGCGGTCCACTTCTTCAAACTGCTGCTTGGTTTCGATGCGCGCCTGGCGCACCGAGTCGTCAAAAGAGTCCATGCGCCCCAGCATGGCTTTCAGGCGCGTGATTTCGCTTTCCTGGTCTTTGATCAGCTGGTACAGCGGCGCCACATTGCCCTCCAGGGCTGCCAGGCGCTCTTCCAACTGGCCGATCTTGATTTTGTCTTTACGCCGCTCGTCATCCAGCCAATCGACTTGCTTGGCGATTTGTTCCACTTCCATCGGATAAACTCCTCTATTGGTAAACCGGGCGGGGAACCCGCGGGGGTGCTTGATTATAGCATGGTTGATATTTCAAGGGCCGGCCCCGGCGAACTGGATCGCCATGCTGGTCAGGGTGGGGAAATAGGCCTGCGGCAGCAGACCGGCCAGCAGCAGCAGCGCCATCCCGGCGCCCAGCAGCAGCATCTGCAGGCGGGTTTCGCCCGGTTTCCAATCGGCCGGCGCGGCCGGTCCGTCGGGCGTGGGGCTGCCCGGCGCAGCGGCGTCCGGCGCGCCAGACGCCGGCTCGGGTTTGAGCGCCAGCACGGTCAGCGTACGCAGCGCAGCCACCATCAGCCCCAGGTTGCCGGCCAGCGAGAGCAGCGTGACCGGCAGCGAGCGCGACACCAGCTGCGCCCACAGCGCTACGTAGACCGGGAAGCCGGCCAGCAGCGGCACGCCCGCCACCGACAGGTTAGCCAGCACCAACGCTGCCGCCGCAAACGGCATGCGCCGGGCTGCCCCAGCGGTGACGCGGAACTGCAGCCCCTCAAGTTCGCGGTTGATGGCGCTCAGCGCCACTCCCCACACCGCCAGGCTGATCGCCTGCGGCAGCAGCTGGGCGAAGTAGATCCCCACCACTGGCGAGCTGCGCCCAGCCTGGTCATTCAGGCTGACCGCCAGCAGGGTCATGCCCACCTGAGACAGGGCCGCAAACCCGGCGATGCGCCCCAGGTGGCGTTCGAACGCCGCCCCCAGCCCGCCCACCAGCACCATCAGCACCCCGCCGTACTGGAACACCAGCAGCATCGCCGGCGCCAGGCTGGTGGCCGAGTAGCGCAGCAGCGTTTCGAAGGCCAGGAAGCCGGCTGCCCCGGGGATCACAAAAAAGGCGAACAGCGCCTGGAATGGGTTGCCCTGCTCGGCCAGCATCGGCATCCAGCTGTGGAACGGCACCACCGCAAGCAGCATCGCAAAACCCAGTAGCAGCGCCAGGAAGGCATCGGCCTGCTGGGGGGTGTCGCCGCCGGCCGTGCTCATCAGCCCCAGCAGGGCTTCGGCGAACAGGATCAGGCACACCCCGATGGTCTGGTAAACCAGGAAACGCAGCACCCCGCGGCGCATTTTGCGCCCCGGCGAGGACAGCAGCGGTACGAACAGCAGCGCAACCAGCTCAAACAGCAGCGCGGCGGTGGCGGCGTCTTGTGCGCCCAGCGCGGCGGTCATCAACCCGGCTACCGCCAGCCCCAGCGGCACAAACAGGCGGTGGCTGCGGGCTGCAAACGCCCCGCCGAACCAGAACGCCGCGCTCAGGTAAAGCAGCGCCAGCGCCGGGCGGGTGGTTTCGTCCAGCCGGAAGCTGCCGCCGAACAGGCGCGTGGTCTCATCGATGCGGAAGGCCGGCAGCGTGGTCACCAGGCGCAGCACGATTGGCTGGCCGATC
>JBJSYW010000511.1:0-10681 GCA_046089985.1 Chloroflexota bacterium | reverse complement strand
CTCGGACGGCCCGTCACTACTTCTGCGGACTGCGCTGGATTACTGCAAGTTGTTCAGCGCGCCCATCACCTGCTGGGCATTGACGCCGTACATCGACAGCAGGAAGGAAAGCTGGTTGGCGTCCACCTGGCCGCCGTACATCTGCAGCAGCCCGCTCAGCTGGTTGGCGTCGACGTTGACGCCATTGGCAGCCAGGATGTCGGCCAGCTGATCGGCGTCGATGTTCAGCGCTGCACCGGCCTGAAGATTTGTGCGTACGTTCATTCGGATCCTCCTGAAGGTGAACGATTTAAGGATTGATTGGACTGATCAAACTCGACAGAATAAATTGTATCACTCCCTGCCCGGGCGTACATACGACCTTTGACCGATTTTAGCGGGTATAATACCCGCAGCAAGACCCCTCCTGCTGCGGCCGGCGCTGTCCGGCGTTCTCCATTGGATCACGATGTCAACCATAAGCGATTATTCAACTGAAGATTGGGCGCTGCTGAAAGAGACCCTGGCGAAAACCCCGCTGCTGGTGATGGCCGTCAGCCCGCAGGGGCTGTTTGGGCTGGTGCGTGAGGGCGCTGCGCTGACGCGCAGCCTGGCCTATGTGATGCAGGCCGGCCTGGGCCACCCGCTGATCGACGCGCTGTGGCGCGAACTGCAAACCCCCGCTTCGCCGGCGGGCGAGCCTGCAGACGGGCCGGCGGGCCCGGATCCCGCTTCGAGCGAGCCGGAGCAGCCCACCCCGCAGCAGAAAGACCTGGACACACTGCGCCGCGAGACGCTGGCGCGCTGCCGGCGGGCCTCCCAGGCGCTAGCCGCCCGCGCCGCTCCTGAGGAAGCCGAGTACTACCGCCAGGCGGTGCTGTGGGTGTGCTGGCAGACTGCCCAGGCGGCGCGGGAGGACGGCGGTTGGTTCGGCATCGGCGCCGTCCAGGTCACCGGCGATGAAAAAGAGGCTCTGCGCCAGGTGGCTTTCGCGCTGGGGCTGCCGGCCGCCGCCGCCCAACAGCCGGCCCTGCCCGCCGCCCCGCGCTTGCCCGTCCCGCCCGGGTTAGCTGAGCTGCTGGCGGCTGAGGAGTGGGAGCAGCTGCGCCAGGCCCCGCTGTGGGTCAGCTTTGCTGTGATGCTGGCGCATCCCAGCGGGCCGTTTGGGTTGAGCCGCGAGCTGTCGGCGCTGCCGCGGCTGTTGGACGAGGCCCGCCAGCGCTACCCCGGGAACCGCCTGGTGCACGCGCTGACCGATGACAGCCGGCGCCAGCTTTTCTCGGGCATCAACGAGCTGATGCAGGCGCTGCCTGAACCGCCGCAGGGGCAGACGACCGAAGCGCACCTGGCCGATTTTGCCCTGCAGCGCCTGGAGCTGGCGGTCGAAGTGCTGGACCGGCGGTTGGAGTTCAGCGAGGCGATCGAGTTTAAGCGCGTCCTGCTCGACCTGGCGCGCGGCACGGCCGAGGCCACCAAAGAAGGCGGTTTCCTTGGCCTGGGCGGCAGCTCGGTGTCGGAGCGCGAGCAGGCCGTGCTGGCGCGCATCGAAACCAGCCTGAGATTGTGAGGCGCGATGCCGGCGATCAATTCCATCCTATACGAGCAGTACCTGCGCCAGTACCTGGCGCTGGCGATCCGTGAGAGCGACGGCACCAACCGGGGGATTGCCGAACGCCTGGGCGAGATCCACCCCGGCGGGCTGTTTGAACGCCACAAGGATGAAAAGCGCCGCGCACTGCAAGACGCCCGGCGGGCTTTTGACGAACACCGCCACTGGCCGTTGGATATCGTGCTGTCTCACCTGGGCATCCGCCTGGATGAGCTGCGCCGGGACTGACCCGCGGCATGCCCCGCCCATGGATTGACCCGCCGCAGATCCCGCCGCCCGGCGCTCCGCCGCCGTCGGCTGGGGTGGCCGAGCCGCCGGGGGTCTATTTCCCCCCCGCCCACTCGCAGGCAGAGCAGACGGTATTAGCCGCCGGGGCGCTGGCGGCCGAATTGGGGCTGCACCCGGTGGCGGCCCAGGCCCTGGCCCGCCGCGGCTTTAGCGACCCGACTGCCGCGCGAGCTTTCCTGGACCCGGCCCTGTACCCCTTCCCGCCGCCGCACGACCTGCCCGGTGTGACCGAGGCGGCCGCGCGCCTGGCGCGGGCGATTGAGCGCCAGGAGACCATCCTGGTATGGGGCGATTTCGACGTCGACGGGCAGACCGCCACCGCTGTGCTGGTGGGGGTGCTGCAGCAGTTGGGCGGGCGGGTGCGCTACCACATCCCGGTGCGGGCGCAGGAGTCTCACGGGGTTGGTCCGGCGGTGTTGGAGCAGCTGTTGGAGCAGGCGCCCGCCCCGGCGCTGGTGCTGACCTGCGACACCGGCGCGACGGCTTTCGATGCCGCCGAACTGGCCGGGCGACGCGGGGTGGACTGGATCATCACCGACCACCACCAGTTTCAGCTGGATGCAGACGGTGCGGCGCTTTTGCCGCCCGCCTGTGCGGTGGTCAGCCCGCGCCGCCTGCCATCCGGGCAGCCCTTTTCCGGACTGCCCGGGGTGGGCGTGGCCTATGTCTTGATGCAGGCGCTGTGCGCCGCCGCCGGCCGCCCGGCGCTAGCCGAAGCACAGCTGGACCTGGCCGCACTGGGCATCGTGGCCGATGTGGCCCCGCTGACCGGCGCAACCCGCGCCCTGCTGCAGCGCGGGCTGGCCTGCCTGCGGCAGACGCCGCGCCTGGGCCTGCAGGCGATCTTCAACGCCGCCGGGGTCGCCGCCGCCCAGGTGGACGAGCAGCAGATCGGGTTTGTGCTCGGCCCGCGCTTGAATGCCCTGGGCCGCCTGAGCGATGCCAACCCGGCGGTTGAACTGCTGACCACCGCCGACCCGGCCCGGGCCGACCTGCTGGCCCTGCAGTTGGAAGCGCTGAACGCCCGCCGCCAGATGATCAGCAGCCAGATCCAACGCAGCGCGCTGGAGAAGTTGGCCCGCCAGCCGCGCCTGCTGGACGGCGCAGCCCTGGTGCTTTCCAGTCCCGGCTGGGAAGCCGGGGTGATCGGGATCGTGGCCGGGCGGCTGGTCGAGCTGTTTGATCGGCCGGTGGCGCTGGTGGCCTTCGACAAGGAGGGGCTGGGGCGCGGCTCGATCCGCTCGATCCCCGGCATCGATGTCACCCGGGCGCTGGCTCAGGCCAACGCCGGGCCGCAGCCGCTGCTGCAGGGCTTCGGCGGGCATGCCATGGCGGCCGGTTTCGCGCTGCGCATCGACGATCTGCCGGCTTTCGAGCGGCGCTTTGAGCGCGCCGTGGCCGGGCAGGCCGCCGCGCCGGCGGCTGATGCGGCGGACGATGCGCCGGCGGTGAATGCGCCGGAGGCCGGCGAGGAAGCCCGCCCGGCGGCCGGGCAACCGCCGGTCAACGCCTTGCAGATCGACGCCTGGGTGGAATGGAGCAGCCTGGACCTGGCGCTGGCGCAGGCGCTGGGCGCGCTGGCGCCGTTTGGCGAGGCTTGCCCGCCGCCGCTGCTGGCCTCGCGTAGGCTGCGCCTGCGCGCCCTGTCCAGCTTTGGACGCACCGCCGAGCATCTGGCGCTGACCGTGGAAGACGCCGCCGGCGCCTGGCAGCGCGTGACCTGGTGGGGCGGCGTGGCGGCCAACGAAGCCGCCCTGGCAGCCGCGGCCGGGCTGGGCGCAGCCGGGTCTGGCGCAGGCGGCGGGGCGGGTGAGCCGGGCGGCGGGCTGCAGGTGGGGTCGGTGTTTGACCTGGCCTTCACGCTGCGCGCCGGATACTACCAGGCCCGCCTGGCGCTGCAGATCGAACTGGTCGATTACCGCCTGCTGCCGCCGGAGACCGCTCCGACGCCGGCGGTGAACCTGGTGGACCTGCGCGCCGCGGCTGCGCCGATGGCGGCGCTGCGCGCCTGGTGGTTGGCCCTGCCCGCCGATTGGCGCACACCCGGCGCAATCCAGGTGTGGGCTGAGGGCGAAGACCGCCGGCGGCTGGAAGCCGCGCTGGCGGGCTGGGCAGATGTCCCTGGCGCTCCAGCCGAGCTGCAGCCGCGTGGGCGGGGCGAGCTGGCTGAATGCCGGGCGCTGGTGGTGTGGACTGCCCCACCCTCCCCGGTCGAGCTGGCCCAGGCGCTGCAGGTCTGCCGCCCGCAGACGCTGGTCGCCGTGGGGCTGCCCCCGGCCGAGGACGCGCCGCGCCCGTTCCTGGTGCGCCTGGCGGGCATGGTCAAGTATGCCCTGGCTCACCAGGCCGGCCGTTTGGACCTGGAGCGCCTGGCGGCTGGGCTGGCGCAGCGCACGCCGGCGGCGCGCTGCGGCCTGGATTGGATGGCAGCCGAAGGTCACCTCCGTCGCGTGGATGCGCCGCAGGCGAGCGTCGGCGGCGCGGCGGATGGGGGGCAGTTGTGGGCGACCCCCGGCGGGCCGCGCGACCCGCAGGCCGCTGCGGCGCTGTTAGAAACGCTCGAAGCGCTGCTGGCTGAGAGCCGCGCCTACCGGGCGTATTTCCAGCGCGACTGGACCCTGCTTCCGTCCGCCAGTAAGTAAATAGTTTTATTTAATTCCACAAATTATCTTCATTCCCTTGATTTTTTTAAAAAATGTGATATTATCATGGGCGAGAGCTTTCGGGTGCCCCCCTCACTCGAAAGCTCTCCTTTTTATTTAAATCATCTCGTTACATTTTCGCCCAAACAACCTTCCCTCGATCATAACCTGCCGCCCCGGCCTGGAACCGCGCAAATTGCGCTAACCGGGGTAGCCCGGGTCTGCCGGCAGACCAGGGGCGTGGGCGGCTGCCACCGCCAGCTGGTCACAGCGTTCGTTCTCAGCGAAGCCGGCGTGGCCGCGCACCCAGGTGAAGCGCACGCTGTGCTGCGCCAGCAGGTCGAGCAGCTCGCCCCACAGGTCCGGGTTTTCGGCCCGGTCCTTGGCTTTGTTGCGGATCCAGCCGTTGCGCCGCCAGCGCGCCGCCCAGCCATCTTCGATTGCCTGTACTACGTAGCGCGAGTCGCTGAACACGCTCACCTTGCTGGACCGTTTCAACGCCCGCAATGCGGCGATGACCGCCATCAGCTCCATACGATTGTTGGTGGTGCGGGCATATCCGCCGCTGATCTCTTTGCGGTGCTGCCCGTAGCGCAGCACCGCGGCGTACCCGCCGGGGCCGGGGTTGCCGGTGCAGGCCCCGTCGGTGAAGACGACCACCTGGCCCTCGGCGAGCGCCTGCTCGACCTGCCCGGCAATGGATGGCTGCGCCGTTGATGTTGATGTAGGATGTTTACGCTGCATCGCGCCATTATACCGGGGTGGTGCTACAATTAGAGAAACGATCTTGAACCAGGAGGTGCCGTATGAACCGGCTGGCAGTCGTTGCTGACAGCACCACCTCGATCCCTGAGCGGCTGTTGAATGAGTTGAAGATCAACATTGTGCCCTACTATATCCATCGCGGCAGCGAGGTGCTGCGCGACCTGGTGAACATCGACCGTGAAACCTTCTACCGCTGGCTGCCGGGCGCAGCGCAGCTGCCCACCACCGCCAGCCCCGGCCCGGGGGATTATATTGCCATGTACCAGGGCCTGGTCGAGGGCCAGGGCGTAAACCAGATCATCAGCCTGCATATGACCTCTAAAGGCAGTGGTGCATACCAGGCGGCGATGGCTGCGCGCGCCATGCTGGTCGAACTGCTACCGCGCGTCCAGGTGGAGGTGATCGACACGCTGAACGTCTCGATGGCCCACGGTTGGCTGACCATCGCCGCCGCCCGGGCCGCGCTGCAAGGCCTTTCGCTGGCCGAGGCGGCTGCCGCAGTGCGCCGGTTGATCCCGCTGACCCGCATGGTGCAGACCGCCGACACGCTGAAATACCTGTATATGGGCGGGCGGATCGGCCGGGCTAAGCACCTGGTCGGTTCGCTGCTGAACATCAAGCCGCTGGTGGGCATGGAAGACGGCCTGATCGTACCGCTGGGGGCGGCGCGCAGCCGGCTGCAGGCTTATCGCATGATCGTCGACACGCTGGCGCACAGCCTCGAGCAGGGCGGGCGGCTGCGGGTGGCGTATGTACACGCCGCAGCGCTGGAAGAAGCCGAGAATCTGCGCCGGTTGGTCGAAGAGCGCCTGCCGGTGACGGAATGGATGTTTGCCGAGCTGTCGCCGGCGCTGGGGGTGCACACCGGCCCCGGCACGGTGGGGGTATGTTACTGTATTGAGCGCGAGGCGTGAATCAAACGGCCGGGCGCAGCAAGGCCCGGCCGGTGTGGGCAGAAACCGTCATTCGTCGTCGCCGCCGTCGATCAGCCCCGGCTGGTCCACGTTGAGCACCTCACCGTGCAGGTCGATGGTGATCTTGAAGCCCATCATCCCCAGGTAGGCGCGCATGTCTTCCGGGATGCCGATGTTGAGCATCGCCTCGAACTGGCGGTCGATATTGGCGTACTGCTGGGCGATGGCGGCCTTTGAGAACGGGTCATCCTGGCCGAGCATTTTGGCCGTCTGGTCGATCAGCAGATCTTCGTGCCCGGTGATTGCCTGGCGGATCACGTCGAGCACCTGCCGGTCAACCTGCTCGGCGGGGATATGGCGGCGGAAGCCGGCGTCGTCGACCACGTACATCGCCTCGTCGCCCACGCTAACCACGCTCACCGGGCGGCCGGATTCATCCAATACCAGGCCTTCAAACAATGCTTTACGGGACATGGTTCTATTCTAACCGAAAATACCGCGTGGAGCGGGCCGGCTTCAGTCGTGGATGCTGACCACCGTGCCGACGCTGGCGAACTCGAACAGCCATCCGGCTTCTTCCGGACTGAGGTTGATGCAGCCGTGGCTCATCGGGTGCCCGAAATTGGAGTGCCAGTACGTGCCGTGTAAACCATAGCCCTCGTAGAAGTACATCACGTACGGCACGCCAGACAGGTAGTAATCCGCCCCCCACATATCGGTCGATTCATACTTGACGTAGATCCGGTACACCCCGGTGACCGTCACCGTAGGCCATTTGCCGGTCGACACGATGAAGCTCTTCACCACCTGGTCGCCCTGCATAGCGTATGTGGTCTGCGAAGACAGGTCCACGTCGATCCAGCGTTCGTCGGCCGATACTCGGGCGGGGCGGGCCTGTGGGCCGGCGGCCTGCGCCTTGCGCTTCTTGGGGCGCGGCGTTTCGCTTGGTGCGGGCAGCTCGGGCGGCGCGGTAAAACTTGGGGTGGCGCTGGGAGCTTCGCTGGGCAGCGCAGTGGGGGTCTGGCTGGGCTGCGGGGTGGGGCTGGCCGTCTGGCTGGCAGTGGCTGTGGCGGTGGAGGTCTGGCTGGCGGTGGGGCTGGGCGTGTGGGTGGCGGTGGGCATATCGGTGGCCGTGGCGGTGGCGGTGGCGCTGGCGGTGGGGGTCTCGCTGGCCAACAGCAGCGCCAGGCCGGGCTGGGCCTTCGCCAGGGCCGCGCTGGGCGAGCCGGACTGCTGGCGGTTCCAGGCGAACAGCGCCGCCAGGCCCAGCAGCAGCGCCAGGGCCAGCCAGGCCGGTGACGGGCGCCGGCGCGCCGGGGCGGGTGTGACCGGGGCGACCGGGGTGGGGGCGGCTGGGATCGATGGTGCGGTGGCCGGGATGGATGGTGCGGCGCCTGGCCCGGCCTCGCGCAGCCGACGCACCGCCCAGTGCATCCCGGTGCGGGCGCGCCGGCTGCCCGGGTTGATCTGCAGCGCTCGCTCCAGATACTCGACGCTGGCGCGCGGCGAAGCCACCGCTGCCAGCAGCAGCCAGGCGTCCTCCAGCTCGGGAGCCAGCGCTGCGGCCTGCGCCGCTAACCGGCGGGCCGCGCCGGTCTCACCACGCTGCAGCGCCTGGCGGGCGGCGCGCACCGCTTGCTGGGCCTGCTGCTGCCGGGTGGGGTCGCTGGGGGGGAGGGAGGTCATCGGCGGCTCACGGCGCTGAGTTTCACGGGGTTGGGACCGCGCTGGGGACGGCGGCCGGCGGGACGACGCTGGTGGGCGGGGTGACGGTCTCGTCGCGCAAGAAGCACAGCACCCCGTTGGCCACTCCCTGGGCCACTTTGTCGGTCTGCTCGGTGAGCAGCTGGCGGTCCAGGTTCATAAAGCCGGTCTCGATGATTGCTGCGGTGGTCAGGTCGGAGATCTCGCCAAAGGCGTGATACTGGGTCATATCGGGGGTGACGCTGGTGCTGTGCACCTCCAGCCCGGTCTGGGCGCGATAGCGGGAGCGCAGGCAGGCCGTCAGTTGGGCGGCGCGCTCGGGATGGCGAGTGGCCATCGCCGCCGCCACCTTAAACCCGGTGGCGTTGGTGTCGACGAAGTCGCACGAGTCGTTGTGGATTGAAACCAGCGCCGCCGCCTCATAATTACTCAGCTTCGGGTCGAACTCGCTCAACAGCTCGACCGTGTAGCCCTGTTCGCTGAGCAGCTTTTGCACCAGCGAGGCGATGCGCAGGTTCAGCTCGACTTCCTTCAACCCGTCGGGGCAGACTGCGCCGGAATCGTTCTTCCAGTGCCCGGCCACAATGCCCACCAGGCGCGGGTTGCGCAGCGTGGGAGTGGGCGCGCCGGGGGGCAGGCTGGGGGTGGGCTGCAGGGCCGCCGCCATAGCGGTGGAATGCGGCAGCGGCGCTGCGTCCGGCTCCTGCCCGGGGGTCCAGGCGGTGAACAGTGTGGCGAGCAAGAAGGCTACGCCGATCACCGGGGCAAGCTGCGCCAGCAGCCCGCCCGGACGGGGGGCCGCGCCGGTCGATGAGGCGGGGGACGCGTCTGCGCCGGGCGGCGGCTGGCGGCGCGTAGCCCGGTCGAGCAGCGAAGGGCGCAGCGGCCGGCGCGTAGGCCGGGGGCTGGACGGTTCGGGGGAAGGGTCGGGTGCTGGCATAGCTGCGATCATAGCGCAAAGTCGCCTGTCTGGCAAGATCCGTTGCAAGATTCGAGCCATTCAGGCCTGAAGGGCGCAGCGCCCTGGCGCTGCGCATAGCCTAGCGCAGGCGGTGAGGAAGATGAGAAACCTGCCCCGGGGCGACCCCAAGGGATGGTATAATATACCTTACCGGACCTTGGATGCGTGGTATCGCCGTCAAACCTCCGCGGGTTGGCGGCTTTTATTTTGGACGATACCACAGCCAGGCTGCCCGGGCGTGTTCGCCGGACGGCGGGCGCGCCGGGGCCGGCGGGTTATCCGGCCCGGTAACAGGAGTTGGCATGGCCTTTCAACCAAACGACCGCGTCGTCCATCCCACCCATGGCCTTGGCCGCGTCGAGGAGATCGTTAACAAGACCTTCCCCGGCGGCGAAGCGCGTTTGTATTACGAAGTGGCTTTCCGTGAAAGCACCGTCTGGGTGCCGGTACAGGAACGCCTGGATGGGGGTGGCTTGCGGGAGATCACGCCGCGCGCTCAGCTCGATCATTATCGCGACCTGCTGCGCCAGGCGCCGGTTCCGGTCAACCCGGATGCCCGCCAGCGCCGTGCCGATATCAATGGATTACTCAAGCTTGGCTCGTTCCAGGTGATGTGCGAGGTCGTGCGCGACCTGACCGCCTTCGGCTGGGTGCGGCCCTTGAAAGAAGTGGACGCTGCAATGCTGCGCCGGGCCCGTGAGGGGTTAACTCAGGAATGGGCCGCCGTGGACGGTATCACGCTGGAGCAAGCCACCCAGGAAATCGATGCCCTGCTGCGTGAAGCCCGCCAGGCGGGCGAAGCAGCAGCGCACGCCGAGAGATAAGGATTGTTTGTGAGTTTTAACCAGTTTCAACTGGATGCCCGCCTGCAGACGGGCATTCGCCGCGCCGGCTATACCCAGCCGACGCCTGTTCAGGTGGCCGCGCTGCCGCCGGCGCTCGCCGGGCGTGATCTGATCGCCACCGCCCAGACCGGCACCGGTAAGACGGCTGCCTTTGTGCTGCCGATCCTGCAGCGCCTGCTCGACGGCCCGCGCCGCCGGGCCCGGGCGCTGATCGTCACTCCCACGCGTGAGCTGGCCGAGCAGATCCACGAAAGTGTCACCCTGCTGGGGGCCGGCACGCAGCTGCGCTCCGCCACGATTTATGGCGGCGTGGGCGCCGGCCCGCAGAAGCAGGCCCTGGAAAACGGGGTCGAGATCCTGGTGGCCTGCCCGGGCCGGCTGCTGGACCTGGTGGACCAGGGATTTGCCCGCCTGGACGGCATCGAAGTGCTGGTGCTGGATGAAGCCGACCGCATGCTCGACATGGGCTTTTTGCCGTCGGTCAAGCGCATCCTGCAAAAGCTGCCCGGTGCACGCCAGACGATGCTCTTCTCGGCCACTTTCCCAGACGAGATCGAAGCCCTGGCGGCCCAGGCGCTGCGCCAGCCGCAGCGCGTGGCGGTCGGGCTGAACCGCCCGGCCCACACCGTCAGCCATGCGCTGTACCCGGCCCCGCAGCATCTGAAGACCCCGCTGCTGCTGGCGCTGCTGGAGCGCACCGGCTCGCGCTCGGTGCTGGTGTTCACTCGCACCAAGCACCGCGCCCGCCGCCTGGCCCAGCAGGTCGAGCGCGCCGGCTACCGCGTCACCAGCCTGCACTCCGACCGCACCCAGGGCCAGCGCCAGGCGGCGCTGGACGGCTTCAAGCGCGGCGCTTACAACGTGCTGGTGGCGACCGACATCGCCGCGCGTGGGATCGACGTGGAAGGCATCTCGCATGTGATCAACTACGATATGCCCGACACGGCAGACGCTTACATCCACCGCATCGGCCG
>JBJSYW010000510.1:0-4245 GCA_046089985.1 Chloroflexota bacterium | reverse complement strand
CCTCGAACAGCTGGCGCGAGATGCCGAAATCGCTCAGGTAGAGCCGCTCCTGGCTGTCCAGCAGGATGTTGCTGGGTTTCAAGTCGCGGTGCACCACCTGCCGCCCGTGCAGGTACTGCAGCGCATCGGCCACCTGGGCGGCGTAGCCCAGCGCGGCGGGCAGGCTGGGACGTCCTTGCAGCAGCCGCAGCGCCAGCGAGCCGGCGCTGCTGTAGCGCATGGCAATGTAGAAAAAAGAATCTGCCTGACCGAACTCGTAGAGTGGTAGAATCCTTGGATGATTCAGGCTGGCGATCAGGTGGATCTGCTGTTCCAGCCCGGGCGGGAATGGTCCCGCCGGACGGCCCGGCTCGCCGGCGCTGATCTTCAGCGCCGCTACCCGCCGGTGCAGCTGGTCCCAGGCCGACCAGACCACCGCCTCGCCGCCGCGCCCGATGCGCTCAAGCAGCGTATATTTGCCGAGCTGATACCCTTGGGTCAGTTCCCGTCCGTCGCCACCCGCTTCAGGCATACACTCGATTATAACAGGATGGCCTGCAATGAGCTTTCGAGGTAAATTCTGCCCGGTCTGCCAGATCCGCAATGACGTCCTCGCCCAGCAGTGCATCTACTGCGGCGCGGTTTTTGTGGATGAACCGCCGCTCACCCAGTCGACCATGATGGTGGCTGGACCGGAAGCTTCCGGGCCGGAAGAAGTTTTTCGCGTCGACCCCGATATCACCGCCGTCCCGCACGGTTCGCTGCTGATCTATGTGATGGGCGGCGATACCCCGGTGCGCTTTGAGCAGCCCGGCCAACTGGTGCTGGGCCGCAAATCACAAACCGACCCGCCCAACCTGTTCGACCTGACGCCCTACGGCGCAGCTCGCATGGGCGTCTCGCGCATGCACGCCCGGCTGCAGTTTGAGAACGGCCGTTTCACCGTCACCGACCTGGTCAGCACCAACGGCACCTGGATCAACAAGGAGCGCCTAGCCCCCGGTACCCCCTGCCCGCTGACCGGCATTGATATCCTGCTGCTCGGTCGCCTGAAAATGCTGGTGATCAGCGGCCCTTAGAACAGCCCTTCAAACACCTGCGGGTCGCCGGCTGCCAGGCCCACGATGGTGTGCCCGGTGTGCGCGCCCAGCACCGGGGCAATCACCGCCACCGGGTCGAACTGGCAGGTGAAGCGCTTCACCATCGCTTCGCGCAGCATCTCCACCCCTTCCATGTTCTCACCGTGCAGCAGCTGCACCCGCATCTGCTCGCAGCCGGGGATCACCTTAGCGATGATCTCGGGGATGCGGTTGATCACCCGCTTCCAGGTCACGTCTTGCCCAAAGGTCATATACTTGCCGGTCTCTTTGTCCGGCCCGATGATCGGCTTGACGTTCAGCATTGACGCCAGCAGCCCCTTCATATGGCTGATGCGCCCGCCGTGGATCAGATACTTCAGCGTGTTCAGCGTGAACACCCCCTGGGTGCGCTGCTGCATCAGGTCCAGGCGCTCCAGGATGCGCGGCATGCTCCAGCCCTTGCGCAGCGCAAAGGCCGCTGCCTGCACCAGCCAGCCTTCCGGGCACGATAGGGTCTTGGTGTCGTAGAAGGTCACCCGCGCCTCTGGCACCAGCTGCGCCCCGGCCTGCGCCGAGGCCAGCGTACCGCTCAGCCCGCCGGCGACGTGGATCGAAAAGATCTCCGGGTCGATGGCGGCTACCCGCCGGTACAGCTCGGCGAACTCGCCCGCCGAGGGCTGCGATGTGGTCGGGAAATCCTCGGTGCGCCGCAGCAGCGAGTAGAACTCGGCCGAAGACAGGTCGACCCCGCTGCGGTAGGTCCGCCCGTCCAGGGTCAGCGCCATCGGCATGGCGTGGATATTCAGTTCGCGCATCTGCTCGGCGGTCAGGTCAGCAGCGCTGTCGGTTACGATGATCATGGGATACCTTCCTGGTTGTGTAGGAACAGTTGAATGGGATATTTATTAAGCCACCCGGGATCAAGCTTCTGGGCTGTCTCCGGCGTCGAATTTATCGAACAGGCCCTTGAGCTTTTCTTCCCAGAACCCATCTTCGGGGGCGAAGATCTTTTCAGTGAAATTTTCCGCCAGGCGGTTGACGTACTCGCGCACGCCCAGGTCCGGGGCCACCTGCTCGATCTCGTCGATCCGGTCGCTCACCACCCGCACCAGGTACTCGCTGCGCGAGATCAGGTCAGCCAGGTCAAAATCGAGCTTGAGCATGTAGATCACCCGCCGCATCACGCCCAGCCAGGCGGTGAAATCGTTCTCCAGGCGGATCGTGCTGCCGGCCTGCCCCAGCGTGCTGAAATCATAGGCCGGCACAAAGCCGTACAGCCCCACGTACTCCATGCGCCGCTCGCCGGCCCGCCGGCACAGGTAGGAGCCGATGCTGGCCCCGCCGTGATAATCCGACAGGTCGACCGCCAGCTGCTCCACCTCACGCTTCAAGCGCCGCAAGCTGTAATTGGCCGAAACCGGCCGCTCGCGGTTGTAGGGCAGCTCGCCGTATACCCCGCCCAGCCCAATGATGCGCTTGACGTTAAGCTGCTTCGCCGCCGACAGCACCGCCGCCACGTAGCGTTCGATGTCCAGGTGCGGTTCATCGCCGATCAGCACTGCCAGGCCGCTGCTCTCGCTGCCGCTGTAATAGATATCGGTATGGGGGGTGTCGAGCGAAACCGGGTAGCCTGCCCGGAAGCGCACCCGCGGCCGCACCAGGTCGTGCGTGCCGGGGATCTGGAACAGGTAGAAGCCGTCCGGGCGGATCTTGCCGATCGGCTGAGCGCCGGTCTTCTCGACCATATACTGCGGCAGGCCCGATGACAGGCTGCCTGCGTCTGCCCACTGACGGAACCCAACCACCATGTTGACCACCCCCGCCTGGGGGGTATTCCAAAGCTCAACCGCCTCTGCCATCCCACGCTCTCCTGCAGGCTATGATATCATATCCGCTTCCAATTGACCGGCATCCCGGGATGGTTTACAATCGATTCAAGTAAGTCACTTTTGCAGGCCAAAAATATTAAAGGAGCACCTGATGAGCGCCGACTCAAAGTTCTGGTTCCAGGACGCGGTCTTTTACGAAATCTACATCCGCGCCTATTCCGACAGCAACGCCGATGGGCATGGCGACCTGCCCGGGGTGATCTCAAAGCTGGATTATCTGCAAGAACTGGGCGTCGACTGCCTGTGGCTGCAGCCCTTCTACCCATCGCCGCTGCGCGACGACGGCTATGACGTAGCCGATTATTACAACATCCTGCCCGAGTACGGCAGCGTCGAAGACCTGCGCCGGCTGATCGACCAGGCCCATGCGCGCGGCATGCGCGTCATCGCCGACCTGGTGATGAACCACACCTCCGATCAGCACCCCTGGTTCCAGCAGGCTCGCAGCGACCGCAATTCTCCCTACCGCGATTACTACGTCTGGAGCGACACCGATCGGCGCTACTCCGATGCCCGGATCATCTTCATTGATACCGAACGCTCGAATTGGACCTGGGACGAGCAGGCGGGCCAGTATTTCTGGCATCGCTTCTATTCCACCCAGCCCGATCTGAACTTTGACAACCCGGCTGTGCAGCAGGAGATGCTCAACGTGGTCAAGTTCTGGCTCGACCTGGGCCTGGACGGCTTCCGCGCCGACGCCGTGCCCTACCTGTTCGAGCGCGAAGGCAGCAACTGCGAGAACCTGCCCGAGACCCACGCCTATCTGAAGCTGCTGCGCAAATATCTGGACGACCACTACCCCGATCGCGTCCTCTTGTGTGAAGCCAACCAGTGGCCCGAGGATGTGCGCCCATACTTTGGCGACGGCGATGAGTTCCACATGGCCTTCCACTTCCCGCTGATGCCGCGCATCTACATCGCCCTGAAGAAAGAGCGCCGCGACGACCTGGTCTGGATCCTGGACCGCACCCCGGCGATCCCCGCTAACGCCGCCTGGTGCACCTTCCTGCGCAACCACGACGAACTGACCCTGGAGATGGTCAACGAGGAAGAGCGTCAGTTCCTGTGGCGCGAATATGCCCCCGACCCGCGCATGCGCCTGAACCTGGGCATCCGCCGCCGGCTGGCTCCGCTGATGGATTTCGACCCGCGCCGCATCCGCCTGGCCAACTCGCTGCTTTTCAGCCTGCCCGGCTCGCCGATTGTCTATTATGGCGATGAGATCGGCATGGGCGATAATATCTGGCTCTTTGACCGCAACGGCGTGCGCACCCCGATGCAGTGGAACAACAGCC